>JAAZEF010000120.1 GCA_012512455.1 Erysipelothrix sp. | reverse complement strand
AGAAGCCACAAAGAAAGGTTGAGACAAGAAGTTACGAATACGACGAGCACGACCAACAATCACGCGATCCTCATCCGATAATTCATCCATCCCCAATATCGCAATAATGTCCTGTAAATCTTTATAACGCTGTAAGACTTCCTGAACACCATGAGCAATCTCCACGTGCTCTTTACCCACCACTAGCGGATCTAACATTCTAGAATTAGGAGCCAAAGGATCTACTGCCGGATAAAGTCCCAACGCCGCAATATTACGATCAAGTACTGTAATACCATCTAAGTGTGAAAACACTGACGCCGGAGCAGGGTCTGTTAAGTCATCCGCCGGAACATATACGGCCTGAACTGACGTAATCGAACCAGTCTCAGTAGAAGTAATACGCTCCTGAAGTTGACCCATCTCCGTCGATAATGTCGGTTGATAACCAACTGCCGAAGGCATACGACCTAAAAGCGCACTCACTTCAGAACCCGCCTGAATGAAACGGAAGATATTATCAATAAATAATAAGATATCCTTACTCTGTTGATCTCTAAAATGTTCCGCCATCGTAATCGCACTCAACGCGACGCGCATTCTCGCTCCAGGAGACTCATTCATCTGACCATAAACTAAGGTTGTCTTATCCAAGATACCCGCATTCTTAATTTCATTATAAAGGTCATTACCCTCACGCGTTCTCTCACCAACACCAGCCACAATAGAAGTACCACCATGTTTAATCGCAGTATTATTAATTAATTCCTGCATTAAAACAGTCTTACCAACACCAGCACCACCAAAGAGTCCAACCTTACCGCCACGAGGATAAGGACACAATAAATCTATGACCTTAATACCCGTCTCAAAGATTTCCGCATGAGTTTGTTGACTCGTAAACTTAGGAGCATCACGATGAATCGGTTCTCTCTGGGCATCTTTATCAAAATCTTCTATACCATCAATAGGATTACCCAAGACATTCATCATCCGACCTAAAACTTGATCTCCCACTGGCACTGAGATAGACTCTCCTGTATCTAATACCTCACTACCCCTTACTAGACCATCTGTTGGACCCATCGCAATACAACGCACCAAGTCATCACCAATGTGCTGAACAACCTCCACCACAAGTGTCTCATCTTTATTTTTAATCTCTAAAGCATTATAAAGGGCTGGGATTGTTTTATCTTCAAAACGTACGTCAATTACCGGTCCAATGACCTGTACAATCGTTCCTGTATTTTTCATCATGTCTCCTTTACTTCTCTCCCGCAGCAACTATCTCAGTTATTTCCTGGGTAATAGCCGCTTGTCGTGCTTGGTTATACTTCAACTGTAAGTCTTCAATCAATTCATCCGCATTATCAGTCGCCTGTTCCATCGCCAAACGACGAGACGATTGTTCAGAAGTCTTCGCCTCATAGAACAAGTTATACATGACTGATTTCAAATATTGAGGCACTAAACGACTCATTATTTCCTTCTCACTCGGTTCATATTCAGTATATACTGACGACACATTATCTTGTTCTAAATTCAAAGGCAATAACACTTGATACGTCGCATCAAAGGTCATCGCATTCACAAATTTAGTATACACAATACTAATTTTTCCAATCTCACCTTGTTGAAAACGATACAAGGCTTCTTCCATCAAACGAGAAATGTCATGATAATCAAATTGATCTGAACTAATGATTTCCTCATTCATATTTAAGTTCGCATTCTTTAATAAAGAGCGTGTCTTTTTACCAATAACTATTAATTCAACATCGCTAGCCAACTGCTCTTTAACTAAGCGATATAAGTTCGAATTATATCCCGCCGCAAGTCCCATATCCGAAGCTAAAACAAAAACTAATTCATTATCAGATTGAGGCGTAAACCATTGAATATCACTCTCACTCTGTGACATTATCTTTCTTAGCATCTCTTCAATCGTCAACGCATATTCCTTAGTTCTCTCATAAGTGTCTCTCATTCTTTTAATCTTAGCCGAGGACACTAAACGCATCGCATTCGTCGTCTTACGAATCGATTGAATTGAACGTATTCTTTTTTTAGTCTCTAACTTATTGGTCATCAGACCTCACCCCAGAAACCAATAAATACTCACTTAAAATCTCTTGGATATTCTTCTTAAGTTGATCACTTAATTCATCACTTATCGTCTTTTTCTCTTTAATTTCTTCATACAGTTTTTGATCCACTCTATTCAATAAATAGGATTCAAACTTAGGTACATCTTCCACTCTAAGCTCATCAAAGAAACGATGTTTCATCGCAAACAAAGATACCACTTGTTGTTCTAAGGCCATCGGTTCATATTGAGGTTGTTTAAACAGCTCTACAATCTTACTACCATGTTCCAAGGTCTTACGTGTCGCATCATCTAAATCCGAACCAAACTGAGCAAACGATAAATTATCATGATATTGAGCCAACTCTAACTTAAGAGAGCCTGCCACTTGTTTCATCGCACTCACCTGAGCATCAGAACCAACCCGTGACACCGATAATCCTGTATCTACAGCCGGTCTAATTCCCGCATTAAAATTATCACTCTGTAAGAATAATTGACCATCCGTAATCGAAATCACATTCGTCGGAATATAAGCACTAATATCACCCGCTTGAGTCTCAATGATAGGCAAGGCCGTTAAGGAACCACCACCATACTCATCATTAAGTTTCGCAGCTCTTTCCAATAGACGTGAATGTAAATAGAACACATCTCCAGGATAAGCTTCTCTTCCTGGTGGTCTTCTTAAAAGAAGTGACATCGTACGATACGCAATCGCATGTTTGGATAAATCATCATAAATTATTAAGACATCTTTACCCTGTTCCATCCACTCTTCACCCATCGCACAACCAGCATAGGGCGCAATATATTGTAATGACGCTAAATCATCCGCACTCGATAAGACTACCGTCGTATATTCCATCGCACCATGAGTTCTAAGTCGTTCCACAACTTGAGCCACAGTACTTGCCTTTTGACCAATCGCCACATAGATACAAAGAACATCTTGATCTTTTTGATTAATAATCGTATCAATCGCAATCGCACTCTTACCTGTCTGACGATCACCAATAATTAATTCACGCTGACCTCGACCAATAGGAATTGTTGAATCAATGACCTTAAGTCCTGTCTGTAGAGGTTGATAGACCGATTGACGTGTCATAATACCTGGAGCGACTCGTTCAATTTGGCGACTCTTCTCTGTCTTAATAGCCTCACCACCATCAAGTGGATTACCCAAAGCATCGACTACTCTTCCCAATAAAGCATCACCAACAGGTACTTCAATAATATGTTTTGTTCTAACGACCTCATCGCCTTCTTTGATCCCCATATCGTGACCCATTAAGACGACCCCAACATATCCATCATTAAGGTTTAAGACGAGTCCTTGTTCACCATTAGAAAAACTGACCAGCTCACTGACCATAACATCTTCTAAGCCATGAACTAAGGCGATCCCATCGCCCACACTAATGACAGTTCCCGTATCTTTTTCTTCTATATGCGCTTCATATTTTTTGATCTGTTCCTTAATGAGATTCGATATTTCATCAGCTCTTAAATCAACCATTATCTAACGCCCTCCTTTAATATTAAATAGTCCTTCATTTGTGATAGCTCGTGTTTTAGGGAACCATCATAAATCTTTTGGTCTATTTCAACTCTTACACCACTTATAAGTGATTCATCTATCGCATTTTCTAAGATAACCTTTTTATTTAATTTCTTACTCAGTGATTCTTCAAGTGAACTTATTTCATCTTGTTCTAATTTGCGAACTGAATAAAGTGTACCTTGGGCAATATTTGATACAAAATTAGCCAAAGATACATAGGATTCAACAATTTCATTTAAATTATTAAGTCTTTGTTTATCCACCAACAAATAAAGAAAATTCATTAACATCTCTGAGACACCACTAAAAGAATCTTTAATGATTCTCTTTTTAAGTTCTTTTGAGATGTTAGGACTATTAAAAAACTTCATAATTGTCGGATTGAACACTTTTTTTATCTTAAGCAACTCAGCTTTATAATTTAAGATTTGTTGTTGTTCTATTGCGATAGAAAGAAGTGCCTCACCATAACGTTTGCCAACGGCACTCATGACGCTATTTCTCCAATAAAGTTTTCAATACGCTCTTTATCACTTAGTTCATCATATTTTTCTTTTAATAATTTCTCGGAAGCCATCATTGCGACCGCAATCGTCTCTTTACGCAACTGATCTTTAGCTAAGCGAACTTGTGTCTCTAATTCTTTATTCGCCTTATCCTTAAGATAAGCAACCTCTTTTTCGCCATCTAAAATAATTTGTTGACGAATCGCTAATGCTTCTTGTTGTCCTGTTTCCATCATTTCAGCAATCTTAACACTCGCCTCCTTAAATTGTAATTGGCGCTTTTCTTCAACGACTGCTGCTTCATCTAATTTCTCTTGAGCCAACGTTAAACTAGCCTGTTCTGCTTCATTACGCTTCTCAATATAATTTAATACAGGAACATATAAAAACTTCTTAAACAACAGAAACAAAATCCCAGTCGAAGCTAGTTGTGTTAACATCGTCAAAAGATTTGGAAACAACTTGTCCGCTATATCAATACTAATGGCACCTACTAAATACACCACGCTTAAACCACCCTTCTAAAAGACAAAGATCAATAGAAATGCGATTAACATTCCATAAATAGCACAGGTTTCAGCAATCGCTGCACCAAGTATTAACATTGAACGGATTTTACTTTCCGCTTCTGGGTTGCGTCCTACCGCCTTAACCGCGGCAGCAGCTGCCAAACCTTGACCAATTCCTGTCATCATTCCTGTCATTACCGCAAGTCCTGCGCCAATGGCAACTAAACCTCTACCTATATCCATAATTAAAACTTCTCCTATCTAAAATACAAATATTAATAGAAACGCAATCAGCATTCCATAAATTGCACAGGTCTCAGCAATCGCAGCCCCTAAAATCAACATAGAACGAATCTTGCTTTCTGCTTCTGGATTACGTCCAACAGCTTCAACTGCGGCCGCAGCAGCCAAACCTTGACCAATTCCTGTCATCATTCCTGTCATCACCGCGAGCCCCGCTCCGATAGCAACTAAACCTCTTCCAATATCCATTATCCGTTTTTCTCCTTTTCTTTTTCCGGTAACTCATTACCAATATAAACTGAAGTCAGTGATATAAAGATAAACATCTGAATAAAACCTGAGAACAAATCAAAATACATATGTAATGCGGGAGCTAAAATGACACCAAACCAATTAAATATGCCAATAGCTGGCAACATAGATGATAACCATCCAGTAAAGGTATACAACAACTCCATAATTACAGAACCACTAAGCACATTACCAAACATACGTAAGGACATACTGACTAGTGGAGCGATCAGACCAAAAAAATTCATAATCACAAAAGGAATTATAGGCTCAAAAAAGCCTTTAAAATAGCCTTTCCAGCCTTGGGTTCCAATCGCAACATTTTGGACTAATAACCAAGTAATAATTGTCAACGTAAGAGTCACTGAGTAATTGGAAGTTGGAGATGTAATTCCAAACAAACCAATCGTATTTGAAATCAACAAATACATCATCAATAACCCAATATAAGGCGCAAATTTGCGATAAACTTTTTGACCCGACATATTATCACTCGTCAATTTTTCAACCATTTGAACAAACATGACCGCTAGCGATACAATTCCTCGTGGTTTTAAAAGAGGATCTGTCTCTTTAATTTTTTTATTCACCACAAAGATAATGACACATATGATCACAGTTACAATTAAAATTGAATAGAACTCTGTCTGAATGTCTAGATTGAATAAATTCATTTTAAAATAATCACCGCCTTTGTTACCTATAATCAAAACGCTTACAAACGTTACTTTACCACCAGCACCCCAGAATGTCAAAATAAATTAGAGATACTTTTTCATTTAATGTACAATAGGTTTATGACAAAATACAACACCTTAAAACCGTTTATTATTTTTTCTATTAGCCTGCTTATGTTATGGTTTCATTGGTCCTATTCTCTAGGATGGCTGATGGGTTGGATTATCCTATTAATTATAAGGAAAGCTCGCCTTTTTTTCTACGAATCCATCATTGATGTTCACAGAAAAAATACCGGAATTTACATTTTATATTTTGTTTTCATCTTTTTGATACTTTGGGTCCCACCACTTATCTCATTTATGGTCCCTCATTTAATTAATCCCTATACTTTAATCGTTACTTATTTTATTGATCGTTTTGAAATGTATATCTTACGAATCTTCTTTAAGGTCGATGAGTAATCGTATATGTAGTCTTCGCATAGTAAGGATTTTCAGGCGAATGAAATGGCTGTTCATCTAATGTGGTATTTACTCCATTTGGAATCTTTTGTGTCTCAATCGCAATCGCTTGATAATTATTAGCCACTCGATGATTATCTCTTACAAATTGTCCATCAAAGAAATTTGATGTGTATAAGACAACACTATCACTCGTTGTTTCTATGTCTAGTGATAACTCTTTAGATTGTAGACTTAGATGCTTATCATCATTAAAGATAAACGCATGATCTAATAGGCGACTGATCTCAAATTGGGGATGTCCCTTTAATAATTGATTAAGTGGCCTTAGATTTCTAAAATCAAAGACCGTATTCTTTACACCCAATAAGACTTGACCAGGTGCGCCAGTCTCATCTAAGAGAACTAATTTATCCGCATTGACCATCAGTTCATGGTCTAAGATAGAATCACTACCCTCCAAATTGAAATACATATGATTGGCCATATTAAGGGGCATCTTAGTAAATGGCGTCGCATGATGTTCAATAATCAATTGGTTGTCTTTTAATTCATACACAATTAAATAGTCGACACTACCAGGATAACCATCGATTTGATGATTGATACTTCCTCTAAACTCTAAGCGTTCATTACTTTGGGTCACATTGAGTTCTCTAGAGCTTAAACCATGACTTCCTCCATGTAGATGGTGAGGTCCATTGTTTATTTCTAATTGAATGATACGATTGTCCATCACAAATTGACCCTGACTAATTCGACCTGCTGTGGGCGCAACAGTGGTTCCTAAATAAAATTCTTGATCATTTCTATAGCTTTCAATTTCTTCAAACGATGTTATTAAATTACGTTTTAGTTTCTTGTCCTCGAAGCTTATAATGGTCGCTCCCTGACTTAGACACGTTAATTTAATAAACTCATTTTCTATGGTAACAGTTTTCATAGTCTCTCCTATCTAAACAAAGCACCCATTAGGGTGCTTTATTAATCAATTTGAAAAGTTCCCTTACCAATGCTAGCGACATAGAATGTGGCTTCATAACCAATCTTATCGAGATAGATTTTGTGTAAACTCTCAATATAATCTTCTACTTGTTCTTCTTTGACAATCGCAATACTACAACCGCCAAAGCCTGCACCCGTCACACGAGCACCAAGGGTTCCTGGATGTTGCCAAGCAGCCTCAACCAGAGTATCTAATTCAATACCAGTTGCCTCATAGTCATCTCTAAGAGAAATATGTGACTCATTCATTAGCTTACCAAAGCCTTCTAAATCATTATCAGATGATACTTTGGTCGCTAACTTAGTACGCTCGTTTTCACTCACCGCATGGCGAGCACGCTTAAGAATTACTTCATCTTTAATTACATCTTTTATTTCATTGAATTGATTCAACTCTAAATCACACAGATTAGTGATATCAGCTTTAGTCTGTAATAAGGATAAAGCTTCCTCACACTCAGCACGTCGTTCATTATATTTAGAATCCGCTAAACCACGTCTTTTATTAGTATTACTAATCACTATTTTATGAGCTCCCAAATCAATAGGAACCATTTTGTAATCTAAGGTGTCTGTATTAAGATAAATCGCATGATTCTCTTGACCCATCCCAATCGCAAATTGGTCCATAATTCCAGAATTGACACCCATGTAGTGATTCTCTGTCTCTTGACCAATTAGAGCACAATCAATGAGCGATAAGTTGAAATCAAACAGTTGATTCACCATCCATAAGGTCACCATTTCAATCGAAGCAGACGATGAAAGACCTGCCCCATTAGGAATGTTACCATAGTAGTAAATATTTAGGCCATGATCTAAAGTAAGATCACGCTTCTCTAACATGGAAAGTGTACCCTTAGGATAGTTAGCCCAATCATGTTCTTTTTTATAGGATAAATCACTTAAATCAACTTCAATAACACCTAACTCACTGAAGTTATCTGAATAAAGGACAATCTTTTGATCACTTCTTCTAGATACCCAAGCATAGGTACCAAAGGTCAGTGCACAAGGGAAAACATAACCCCCACTATAGTCAATATGTTCTCCAATCAGATTAATTCGTCCTGGAGCAAAAAAACTATGTTCATGAGGTGTATTAAATATTTCATTAAATTTTTTATGGTGAATATTCATCATAAATTTTACTTCTTAACTAATGTCTTACGAATATCAAGACCAACTGAAACAACAATTACAATACCTTGAACAACATAAGTCATGTTAGGATCGACGCCTAAGAATTGTAGCGCAGTCTTCAATAGTTCAAAGATAACAACCCCTAGAAGAACACCACGTACTTTACCAATACCACCCGTCGTAGAAACACCACCAATGGTCGCACTAGCAATGGCTTCAAGCTCATAACCTTGTCCAGCATTAACACCTGTAGAACCAGTTTTAGCAGCTAATAAGAATCCAGCAACACCATACAGTAAACCAGCTAAGACAAAAATCTTTAACTTAGTAAGTGCTGTATTAACACCAGAAACTTCTGCCGCTTGTTCATTACCACCAATCGCATACATGTATTTACCATGTTTAGTATGGTTATAAAGAATGGACATTGCGATTCCGATAACTAAAGCAAAGAAGAATAGCCACGGAATTAAGACATTACCGATATTGATACCCTGGGTCCCTATCTTAATAAAGGTAGAGAAGCCTTCCGATACTTTATAGAACGTACCAATAGGACGTGATTGAGTTAATAGTAAGTTAAGACCATAAATCATGATCTGTGTTCCCAATGTCGCAATAAATGCGGGAACATGGAAGTAAGCAACGATAATACCGTTAATTAATCCAAAGAACATTCCCACTAAGATACAAACCGCAAGAACTAAGACAACGTTTTGAGGTCCAATTTGGGGGAATAAATCGTTAGGGGCACCTTCAATTTGTACTAGACCACCCGCGATAACTGCCGTAATACCTACGATACGTCCAGCGGATAAGTCGGTCCCCTTGGTAATAAGAATTCCTGACACCCCAAGTGCAATAATGAAACGCATTGAGACGTTAGAAACGATATTGGTTAAGTTTTTGAATGTAACAAAGTTTGTCGCATTGAATGCTGTAAAGATAATCATGGCAATGACCACAATAATTAGAGCATTATTAATCAAGAAATCTTTGATTGATTTTTTATTATTAAATCTTGTCATCTTTTTTTCCTCCTACATAAATTTCGTGGCTAAAGCCATGACTTTTTCTTGGGTAGCTTCTTTTGAATCTATAAATCCTGAGATGCGTCCCTCACACATCACCATGATTCTATCGGAGAAGCCAATCAGTTCAGACATTTCGGAAGTAATCATAATAATACTCTTACCTTCTTTTGCCATGTCACCAATGATTTGATATATTTCATACTTCGCACCAACGTCAATTCCTCTTGTTGGTTCATCTAGAATTAAAATATCAGGATCACTCGCTAACCAACGGGCGATAATAACCTTTTGTTGGTTACCACCAGATAATGAATTAATTAATGTTTTCTGACTCGGTGTTTTTATATCTAGTGCATCAATACTATTATTAACAACTTCTTTAATTTGACCTAAATCAAGAAGACCTGCTTTATTAGCATATTGATCCACTGAAGCAATCGCCACGTTATCCGCAACATTTAAAACACCAAAGATACCACTACCTCTACGATCTTCAGTTAATAGAGCAATACCATTTCTGATAGCATCTTGAGGTCGATCGATTTTGATTTCCTTACCATTATGATAAATCTTGCCATGAGTATTCGCACGAATGCCATAAATGGCTTCCATTAGTTCCGTTCTTTGGGCACCAACAAGTCCACCGACAGCTAAAATTTCACCCTTCTTAAGTTCAAAAGAACACTCCTTAAATGATAATTTATTGGGTGATGTGAAGTTTTCAATCTTCAATACCACTTCATCTGATACTTGAGATGTTCTAGGAGGAAATAAACTCTTAAGTTCACGTCCCACCATATGGGTAATAATTTTATCCGTTGTTAATTCACTAGCAGGCCAAGTGCCTACATATTGTCCATCTCTTAGAATAGTCACTTCGTCTGAAATTCTAAGAATTTCTTCCATCTTATGTGAAATATAAATAATCGCTACGCCATTATTTCTTAAATCATTAATGATCGAAAAGAGTTTTTCTACTTCTGTTGATGTTAAAGAAGAAGTAGGTTCATCCATTATGACAACTTTAGCATGACGAGATATCGCCTTTGCTATCTCTACTGATTGCATCTGAGAAACGGTCAAATCATTGAGCATTGTCTTAGGGTGTTGATCAAGTCCTACTAATTCTAAGATTTCTTTTGTTTCGTCTTCAATCTTTTTATGATCTACCAATCCAAAATTGTTTCTAGGATATTGTCCTAAAAAGATATTTTCCGCAATAGACATCATCCGTATCGGTTGAAGTTCTTGGTGAATCATCGCGACACCATTATCCATCGCTTCTTTTGATGTTTTAAATTCTACTTTTTTACCATCGAGAATTATCTCTCCAGCATCCATATGATAAATACCAAAAAGACCCTTCATTAATGTAGACTTGCCTGCCCCGTTTTCACCCATGAGCGCATGGACAGTTCCTGGCCTTACCTTGAGCACTGCTTTATCTAGAGCTTTTACTCCAGGAAAGGACTTTTCAATATCAATCATTTCTAAAATATATTCGCTCATCGTTTCCCTCTCTTTATACATGAATCAAGTGTGCCCTTAGGCACACTTGATGTTAAGTTTAATTTGGTTAGTACCTGGTTTATTCGTCGATTCCTTTATCTACGATGTCAGCTAAGCGTGCTTCATAATCAGCGATTGTTTCTGCACGGAAGTCCTTACGAACTAACTCAGCATCTTCTGGAGATGTTACACGAACATAGTCGTGCCAGTAGTATGGTTCTACTTCTTCACCTTTAAGTAACATAAGAGCAACGTCAGCAGCAGTATGTGCTTGGTTGAAGTGGTCATTCAATACTGTTCCAGTGTATTCACCTTCTACAACTAAGTTAACAACGTCTTCTAAAGCATCAACTGATACGATGTAAATGTCTTCTCCAACTTTACGTCCAGCAGCATTGATAGCTTGTAGAGCACCAAGGCCCATTGCGTCATTATTAGCGAAGATAACTTCAATTTCTTCACCGAATTGTGCTAAAGCAGCAGCCGCAAGTTCTTGTCCCTTAGTTTGATCCCAGTCACCACGAAGTCTTTCACCAAGTAGTTCTGTTTCAATTGTTTCCTCTAATTGTTCAATAGAATATTGAGTTCTTTGTTGAGCGTCTACGTTTTCTGTATCACCCATAATCATAATATATTGTACTTTTCCATCACCATCAAGGTCACCACTGTTTTCAAGTTCAGCAATGATTTCACCTTGGTAACGTCCGGATTGACGAGCGTCAACTCCAACATAAGTTGTTTTCCCTGGCCAAATTTCTAAAGTAGAAGTTGATTCAGGTTCACGGTTGATAAGTACGACAGGGATGTCAGCATCCTTAGCGCTTTGTAGGAATGTGTCCGCTCCAGCAGGAGAGACCATGTTCGCAATAATTAAGTCTTTACCTTGAGCAATGAAGTTATTCAATTGTTCAACTTGTTTAGCTTGGTCATTAGCACTGTCAACGATTTCCACATTGTATGTGTTGCCATCTTCAGCTCCTAATTCACCAAAATACTTTTCAAGCTCTGTACGATAAAGAGTCATGAAGTTATCATTAAATTGATAAATCGCGACACCGATTTCGTAAGTTTCACCAGTAGCGGAACCATTATTGTTTCCATTACCGTTGTTGCCATTACCATTACCATTGCCATCGTTATTGTTAGCCGGTCCGCATGCGACGACTAAAAATGCTACTAAAGCCAATACGAGGACTTTAAAAAGTTTTTTCATTTTATTCTTCCTTTCCTTTGATAAAATCTAGTAAACTTTTACTACTAGCAACTAAATCATAAAGAATGAAAGCGCTTTTGTCAAGCACCTTCAATTATTAAATTATAGATTTCACAGACTGTCTAATTATTAATTCATTCTGACAAATAACTTTTACTGGAGCCATACTATTATCTTTAATAAGGTGCGCCATCAGTACTACCGCCATTTGACCCATTGTTTTTGTATCAATACGTAAGGTTGTTAGTGGTGGGTTATAAAACTTAGCAGAAGCGATATCGTTAAAACTAATGACCGAGACAATTTGTCTCTCTTTATCCTTCTGTTCACTTACAGCTCTAAGTGCACCCATCGCAATACTATCACTCGCACATATAAAGGCTGTCGGTATCACTTCTTTGCTTAATGCTGCCATCATCATTTCATAGCCTGTTTGGCCATCAAATTGATGGATATACACATCATCTTCATTACACTTAAGGTCTTTATCTTTCTTAATTGCTTCAAGAAAAGTTCTCTCTCTAATATCAATAAAAGGTTCTTGTTCAGGACCTAAATATTCTCTTCCCCCAATATAGCCAATATGTCGATGTCCATTCTCTTTAAGATAATCTATGACCTTATGAGTACCATCTTCTAAATCAACAGTGACTGCACTATATTTAGATGAATCAGGATTAGAGTCCACAAACACAATTCGAGAGATGGCCTTCTTAAATTCTTGAGCTTGTTTCAAAGAGAATTTACCTAGACAAATCGCTCCATCTATCTTTTGTCGATCATCAAAAAATTGTTGATAGTTCTCTCGATAGTAACGTTTCACATCTAAGTTAAGTTTTAAACACTCTGTTTCTACACTATCTCTTAAGGTGTAATAATAGGGGTCTTCTACTTCTTGAAAAGATGAAATCCATTGTACTATAGCGATCACTGGACGACTTCTGGCCACTTTTTTTCTCTTTGGTCGATAGTCCATTTCCTTTGCGATTCTTAAAACTCTTTGACGCGTTTCTTCTTTGACACTAAGAGTTTCATCCTCATTGAGGATACGCGAAACAGTCGAAATAGATACTTTCGCCTTTTGTGCTATGTCTTTTATAGTAACCATTAAGGTAGTGCTTTCTCTTGACTATGAGCAAAAATCTCATAAAACTGTTGATTGGACATCGTGATATCAGTGGCCTCAACAGCAATCTTTACGCGCTCTAAGTGTCGTGAACCTACAATTGGCATGATATTGAGTGGATGTTTTAATATCCATGCGTACATCACATGTTCAATGGTTTCAACATTGAGTTCTTGTCGTATCTTCTCTAAACATTCCTTTAATAAAGGTTTGTATTCTAAATCCTTAAACATTTTGCCTCCACCTAAGGGTGAATAGGCCATTGCTTTCATATTAGCTTGTGCCATCTTTTCAATAACACCATTTTGATAATGTTCTAAGTGATCAACTGACAATTGAATCTGATTAATGACCGCTTCTGGATAAGCTTTCTTTATCGCATCAAGTTGTGGGACTAAGAAGTTTGAGACTCCAAAATAGCGGACTTTTCCTGTTCTTCTTAAGTCACTAAAGGCTCTTGCGACTTCTGAATAGTCCATCAAATGATCGACACGATGAATTAGTAAAACATCAATGTAATCTGTTTGTAATCGACTTAAACTTTCGTTCACATTTTGGATAATATGATCATAGCTTGTGTCATAGTATGATGGTGTCAGTCCGTTGATGTTATTACTATTTTTAACAATTCCACACTTGGTGACAATTTCTATTTGTGAGCGTAAAGTAGGATCTGCCTTTAGAGCTTCTCCAAATTGTGCCTCTGCTTGTTTATCTCCATAAATATTAGCGTGATCAAAGGTCGTAATGCCTAATGCGATTAGATCTTTAATGAGTTGTACATATTCTTCTGTGGAATAGTTCCAACTTGTGGCTCGCCAATAACCATGAGCAATTTGAGACATCGAAAATTGCTTCGTAATTGCGATTCGTTTCATGTTTTTCCTCCCTGATATTATTTTAGTAAAATTTTTGTAATATTACTAGGTGTTGGACTCGTATTCTTTAATCTTGTTTTTAATATCGCGATATATTTTATAGAAATAGATGGACATTGCTCCGACAAAAAGAAGTGTAACGAGATAGATGGTTTCTCTAAATCTAAAGTAAGCAAAACCAAAGTAACCTAATGAGACTGCCATAATCACTAGACCAAAGCGCTCTATTCTATTTTTAACTCTAGTTAATAGAAAGACTCGTCCTTCGACCTGATGTTTCTTGGGTGGATTATTTTCTTCTAATATTCGTGAGAAATAATACCAGATACCATCTTTGCCTGAGTTCATGATATAAGTGATAGTAAAACCTTCGTCATTATATACTTTAACGGTCTCATCTGTGAGTGGTTCGGTAAAGAAATCAATCAAGTATTCATTTTCTTCTTTTCCTTCATCTTTTTCGAAGATGTAATTACCTTTATCTAAACTCTTAAAGTGCCAACCTAAGGCGCTTTGTTCTTCTAGGAAGCGTTCTTCGTTTTCAAATTCATAAATTGAAAATTCTTTTTTAATTTTCTTTGTCTCTTTTTCTGACATTGTCTTCTCCTAACTTAATGACCTTGTATAAATATCATAGATCGCATTTTTTGATAATGATGTCATGGCTGCGACCTCTCTAATCGCTTGTGAGGCACTGAAACCTTTTGCGATGAGTTCTTCGACCATGCGGGTGATGTCTACCTCTTGAATGTCTGGTTCTTTTTCATGAGGATTACCTTCAATAACTAAGACAAACTCCCCTTTGAGTTCATCGGCTATTTCAATTAAATCACTTAATTGACCTCTGATGAATTCTTCGTGTAATTTTGTCATTTCTCTTGCCAGTGATACTTGTCTTTCGCCCCAGTTCTCTAATATGATTTCTAATGTTTCTCTTAAGCGATGGACTGCCACATAGAAAATCATGGTATGGGAGAAATGTTTATATTCACGTAGTATCTTTCTTAAGTGTTTTTTAGTGGTTGGTAAAAAACCGTGGAATAAGAAGGGTTGACTTACGATGCCTGAGGCTACTAAAGCGTTTAATAGAGCTGAGCTACCTGAGATTGGTACCACATTGAAGCCTTCTGAGATAACTTTTTGGACTAATAAATAGCCTGGGTCACTGATGAGTGGATATCCGGCATCACTCACCAACGCAATGTTTTGGTTATCTTTGAGTAGTTCAATGATACCGTTGGCACTTTCTTTTTCATTATGGGCATGGTGGGATATTAATTTCGTCTTGATTTCAAAGTTATCTAATAGTTTTTTGGTTTGTCTGGTATCTTCACAGGCGATAACATCGACATCTTTTAATATTTCGATGGCTCTTGGTGTCATTTCTTGAAGGTTACCTATTGGTGTGGCGACAATAAAGAGGGTGGGTATTTCTGAACCAAATGATTTTTGTCGTTTCATGATTTCATCCTCGTTTCATAATCTCTATAGTCTTGGAAAGTGATGACTCTAACTTCTTCTTTCTTGGCTAAGGTTAATGTTTGGGAGACGACATTAAAGTCAGCGACACGATACATGTTGCCTTCATATTCGACGGATGTGTTTTGTTGAGGGAGTCCTTGCTTGGCGTCTGTATAATAGTCGTTT
This sequence comes from Erysipelothrix sp., assembly GCA_012512455.1. Taxonomy (GTDB): domain Bacteria; phylum Bacillota_I; class Bacilli_A; order Erysipelotrichales; family Erysipelotrichaceae; genus JAAZEC01. The sequence goes on along the minus strand of JAAZEF010000120.1, from coordinate 1,518 downwards.
TCAAACTTGAGACAACATTTAAGTTTTCCACATTGTCCTGATAGTTTAGAAATATTGAGTGATAAGAGTTGGTTTTTGGCCATTGAGATGGTAATCATATCGAAATCACCGCGGGTTTCACTACAACATAGTGAGCGTCCACAAACTCCGATGCCTCCGACTATCTTGGCTTTTTCTCGAGGTCCTATTTGTTTGAGTTCGATTCTACAAGGAAAAATTGAGGTTAAGACTTTGAGTAAGTTTCTAAAGTCGACTCTTTTTTCTGATAAGTAGGTAATAATAAGTTTGCTTTGATCTAATGTATATTCACAACCGATGACATCCATGGGTAGTTTTTCATCTTTGATGGCTTTTTCGACCAAGACTCTGTCTTCTTTACTTTGGTCTTTATTCATATGATATCTATTGATATCTTTCTTTGAGGCCTTTCTGATTACGGGTTTAAAGTCAGAGGGTTTGTCTTTGGCGCTCATAGTTTTGGGCATTGAGGCAACTTTACCGAGTTCTAATCCACGGATAGTTTCGACGACCACATAGTCATCTTGCTTTAGAAAGGATAGTACCGTTTTAAATGTATATGGTTTGTCGTTATTCTCGAAGCGAATTTCGACTGTTTTTATTTTATTGCTCATGAGAGATTCTCCTTTACATTGGCAGCGAATTCATCAACTAAGAGTGCTACTGATACTGAGCGATTAATTTTTGAGAGAGTATTGAGTGTTATTTCTCTTAATTCGTTTAAGTGATTGATTTTAAATTGATAGGCCATCATTTGAAAGACAATTTTAATGGCATCACGATCATTGGGATGATTGAGTTGAAAATGCACACATCCTAGATCAATATTGTGTTGTATTTCTTCTATAAAGTCTAAGACTAAGTCACTTAGTTTTTCTAAGTCGAGTGTTTCTAATAATTCTTTGGCTAATGTCTCATTGGAAGTGAGTGTACTTAATGAGTATGCGCTTAGATGACTGATTCCCATCTTTTCATAAGATGATATAAGCTCTTGTTGATGTGATTCTTGTGTTTCTAAGATCACACAACGAGAAATAATGGTAGGTAAGACCATGGACATATTGTTGGTCGTTAATAAATAGGTAGTGTGATCTCCACTGGGTTCTTCGATTGATTTTAATAAAGCGTTGAGTGCTTGACTACTGGCGTTTTCGACATGATGTAATATCGCAACTTTTTGACCAGTGACTTCTTTGGCACTTTGAGAGAACTGATGTTGTAATTGGATAATACTTTCTTTTTTTATGGATTCTTTACTGCCATCTAATATTTGAACATCTATTGTTTCAGAATTCATTATTCTATTTACTTGTTCATTTAATTGATTCTCATCGTCACTTTGAATTTGAATTAATGAAGCAATCCAATTAACAATTTCCAATAAATCTTTTTGTCCAACGATTAAATAAGCATGAGATAAGCGTTGTTTTTTTAAACTTTGGACTAAGAGTTGATAAAGATGGCTTTGATTGTTTTTAATCCATGTCGTGTGATTCTTTT
>JAAZEF010000119.1 GCA_012512455.1 Erysipelothrix sp. | reverse complement strand
TATTTGTATCTTCTTCATTTTCTGAATCAGGATCAGTTTGATTGTTTGAATCCTCGTCAGATTTTTCTGTTAGATCCTCTTGTTCTTCATTTTCATCATTTTCTTCATCTTCTTCATGTTCTTCATGTTCTATCAGGGCTAAATCGACAACTAAACCTTCCTTAGAGCGCATCAAAGTTACACCTTGTGTACTTCTGGATAAGTTTGGTATTTCATCAGAAGAAATTCTGATAATAATACCTTTATTGTTAATTAATAAAATATCTATATCTTCATCTGGGTATAAAAGTGCAGCACCTATTGCTTTACCAGTTCTTTCTGTAATGCGATAGGAAATCAAGCCTTTACCACCCCGGTTTTGCACTCTAAACTCATCTACATCGGTCGCTTTGCCAAAACCATTTTCAGTAACTATCAACAGATTTGCTTTTTGGTAAGGAACAACCATTTCTATAACATGATCATCTTTAGCCAAGCGTATACCCCGAACTCCTTGCGTATTTCTCGCAGTAGAACGAACATCACTCTCAGCAAATCTTATAGCCTTGCCTTTTTCCGTAATTAAGAGAACATCATTATCTTCTGTTATAAGTTTTACGCTAACTAATTCATCACCTTCAAGAAGATTAACAGCAATTAATCCTCCTTTGTGGATGTTACGATAGTTACACAAGGACGTCTTCTTAACTAAGCCATTTTTAGTTGAAATAATAAGATATTTATCTTGATCAAAAGATTCAATTGGAATCAAAGAAGACACAGTTTCATCTGCATCTAATTCTAAAAGATTAACAATTGCCATTCCTCTAGCTTGACGACCAGCTTCTGGTAATTGATAGCCTTTCAAGAAATACACATGTCCTTTATTTGTGAAAAACAAAAGAATATCATGCGTGGATGTGGTCAGAATTGTATCTACATAGTCTTCATCTCTTGGCAACATGCCAGTTACCCCACGCCCACCACGACGTTGTGCCGAATATACTTCGACTGAAGATCTCTTGATATATCCTTTATTAGTCATAGTAATCACAATTTGCTCTTCTTCAATCAAGGACTCATCATCAATATCGATATCAAAGTCATGAGCAGGGTCGATTACAGTTCGGCGTTCATTTGCATATCTTTTTCTTGTAGCCAATAATTCTTCTTTGACAATATCATCTAATAAGGTCGAATCACTCAGTATCTGCTTATAGTAAGTGATTTTTTCTTTGAGATCTGCTGCCTCTGCTTCTAGCCTCTCACGCTCTAAACCTGACAAACGTCCCAAACGCATATCTACAATATTCTGGGCTTGTTTTTCAGATAAAGCGAAACGTTCTACTAGGTTTCTTTTTGCTCTTGTTTCATTGTCCGAAGACCGGATGATATGAATAACTTCGTCAATATGATCAATAGCCAGTTGCAAACCTTCTACTATGTGTTTGCGGGCTTCTGCTTTTTCCAGATCAAATTGTGTCCGTCTAGTTATAAGCTCACGTCTAAAATCAATGAAATGTTGCAAACTCTCAACTAGATTGAGAACCTTCGGAACATAATTATCTTCAGAATCTTTGACTAAAGCTAAGAGATTAACACTGAAAGTATCTTGCAATTGTGTGTGGCGGAAAAGTTGATTTAAAACCACGTTAGGAGTTGCATCCCTTTTTAACTCTATGACAATCCGAACTTCTTGATTTCGGTCTGATTCATCTCTAATGTCCGAAATGCCTTCGATTCTATTGTTTTTCATAAGATCAGCTATGCGTTCAATCAAGCGTGCCTTATTAACTAAGTATGGCAATTCATGCACTACAATCCGATAACGACCATTTCTCATTTGTTCTATATCTGTTTTTGCACGAACTACAATCCGACCACGGCCTGATCGATAGGCAGAACGAATACCAACTGTACCCATAATAATACCAGCTGTCGGGAAATCTGGTCCTGGTACAATTTCCATTAATTCATCTGCGTCTGCTTCAGGATTATCAATCAAATGAATAGTTGCATCAATAGTTTCTCCCATATTATGTGGAGGAATATTTGTTGCCATACCAACCGCTATACCTGTTGACCCGTTAACCAATAAACTTGGGAACGGTGCTGGTAAAACTTCTGGTTCCATTTCATGCTCATCAAAGTTGGGATGAAAATCAACAGTATCCTTGTTGATGTTTCTCATCATATCCACCGATAACCTAGTTAGTCTGGCCTCAGTATATCGATAAGCTGCCGGTGGATCACCATCACGTGAGCCAAAGTTACCATGCCCATTGACTAGAGTGTGACGCATGGAAAATGGTTGAGCCAAGCGAACTAAACTGTCATAAACTGCTGCATCACCATGTGGATGAAAACGACCTAAAACATCACCAACAGTGGTTGCACACTTACGGAAAGGTTTGTCGTGTGTAAAACCTTGCGTATACATGGAATATAGTATTCTTCTATGTACTGGTT
>JAAZEF010000118.1 GCA_012512455.1 Erysipelothrix sp. | reverse complement strand
GCTACATCTTCTAATTTATTAGGGAAAGTGTACGTTGGATCACATTGATTCGCAAACTCTACAGCTTCAACTGCCTCAGTGCTTCTAGCTAGTTGTCTTAGATAGAAACTACGATAGTAATGAATCATTGGCTTCTTACTAATATCTTGATTTAAGACCTTTAAGGCCTCTTCATAAAATCCTGCTTCACCATAGTCAATGGCTGTGAGTAAGTAAGTTTCATGGTCATAACGCATAAGTTCATTAATCTCGTCTATTGTCGCATCACTATTATAGTAAGTTTTTTCAAAATGTGACACATAGTCAAAGGAATCAACACTCAAGTTAGCATCTAACCACATTTGTGCTTCATGTTTTTTATTAAGTTTTCTTAAAAGAACTGCTTTAAGTGCTCTAGCCTTAATGTTATGGGCGTTTTTAATTAGACCCTTGTTAACAAATTCCAAGGCTTCTTCATAGTTATGGCGACGACTCTCAATGACTGCTAGGTAATAGAAAGACATTTCTTGTTGTTCATTGGTCCACGTTGCCTTATAGAATGAAGCAAACGCATCATCTAAGTTGTTTTGATAGAACTGTGAGAGTCCTAAGTTATAGTAAGTCTCACTATCATATGGATTAGGATTAAGTTCTGTTAAACGCTCTAAGGCTTTTTCAAAATAAGTTTGTGCCAACTCGAATTGAGCTCTTCTCAATAAGAGAACACCATAAGCATTGTTAAGACGGATATCATATTCATCACGATTGAGACCCTCTAAATAATAATCTTCTGGCAAGAATGTCGCGTGACGATATTGTTCAATATGTTGACCATTTAAGAATAGTTCTTCAGTGGTCTTGATTTCTTTTGGTGGCAATGCTGCTTTAGCAGGTTGTGCCAACTCTGGAATACCTTGATCTATTTCTTGATACTCTACTAATAACTTTTCACCACTATAGACAGAGACCTTAAGATCTAAGGCATCATATCCTTCATTTACAACTGTATCCTTAAATATTTGTGTTGGTGAAATAGACACTTCTTTTGTATAAATAATTTGATCTTTATGAGTTAATACTACTTTTGAGTCGTATTCACCTGTTGAATAGACACATAAGTCGATATTCTCTTGTGTTACTTCAATATTGACCATCGCATGAATACTCGCATTTTTAACTTCACCCACTTCTTTATAGGGCATGAAGTATTGTTTGAATGTTTTCTCTTCAAAAGGTTTTAACCATGTAAAGTCAGGTTGGTTGTCAGTATAGACACCTGTCATTAATTCAACATAGGGTCCATCTTCGTCGGTTAAGTTACGGTCCCAGGCTCGTCCAAAGTCACCATTACCCCAAGTCCATTGTTTCTTACCTGGTGAAATATGATGATCCGCAACGTGTAAGATACCGGCACGTTTTTGATGGTCATATGATCCTACAAAGTCATAGTCACTACGCTCTGCCATATAGGAAGTTGGCACTTTGATATTTTTATAGCGTGAGATGTCTACACCTTCACTATAGTCGTATTTATAGTACTCGCCTGTAGCGATTGGGAAACGAGATACATCGCGTTTTCCATGGTCATAAACTGAGTGAACATCAGGTGGGAAGATCGATTGAGTATGATCGTTAGCAGGAACTGCTGGATTGGCCCACCATAAGAATGTTTGTGGTAATGAGGTACGGTTGTAAAGTTGGCCTGATATCTCAATATAACTCTTATCAGGATAGAGTGTGAATGAGGCTGCTCCTTTGGTTCCATACATTTGATCAATGTCATTGATCCATAAGGATTTTGAGCCATCTTCGTTATGTTTAATTAAATAGTCCACTGGTTGAAATGTCGTAGGACGGTGGTGTTGAGGCCAGTTAAATTCTATACCTCCAGAAATCCATGGTCCTAAAAGACCGACCAATGCTGGTTTAATGACATGATTATAGTAAACAAAATCATAATCATTAGTCTTATCGTAGGCTCTTTGGATTCTTCCACCCATTTCTGGCAGGATCATTACTTTGAGATACTTGTTCTCTAAGTAGATAGCCTTATATTCTTTGTCTGTTTTTTCATGACTAATCTTATCGGTGGTTGGATAAGGATAAACTTTTCCGGTACTACCTTGATAGACACGCTTTTCTAGAAACATTGGGTTTTTGTCTGGGTCGCCTACTTCATAGGT
>JAAZEF010000014.1 GCA_012512455.1 Erysipelothrix sp. | reverse complement strand
TTTGTCCACCAAAGAGTTCAAAGACTCCCATGGCAAAAGGTATTCCAATTACATTATATATGAATGCCCAAAATAAATTCTGTTTTATGTTTGTCATCGTCGCTTTAGATAATCTCAGTGCTTTTTCTACATCCATTAAATTATCTTTCATCAAGACAATATCTGCCGATTCAATCGCAACATCAGTACCACTAGCAATCGCTAAACCAACATCCGCTTGAACAAGGGCCACAGAATCATTAATCCCATCACCCACCATCATGACAAACTTATCATCCGCCTGCAATTCTTTAACTTTGTTCGCCTTATCTTCAGGTAACACTTCAGCAATCACATGATCAATACCAGCTAAAGCAGCAATCGCTCTCGCTGTCTTCTCATTATCACCCGTTAACATCACAACTTCAATACCTTGTCTCTTTAATTTTTCAACAGTCGCCTTAGCATCCTCTTTAATCGTATCAGCCACCGCAATCAAACCAACAATATCATCACCAAGTTTAGCCCACATCGCTGTTTTACCCTGATTCGATAACACATCAGCTTGCTTTACTAAGTCGTGATTTTGGCCCTCAACAAAGCGTTGATTACCAACCTTCAAAACTTGATTGCGATACTTACCAATGACACCAAAGCCAGAAACAGCCTCAAAATCATCAATAGGCTCTAAAGATAAGTTCTCTTCTTGTGCTTTATTCACAATCGCTTTCGCCAAAGGATGCTCAGAATATTTCTCAATAGAAGCCAACATCGCTAAAAACGAAGTCTCATCCTGTGCAATAATATCCGTAACAACCATTTGACCATGAGTCAAAGTACCCGTCTTATCAAAGAGTACTGTATCCACATGCGAAGTATTCTCTAATGACTCCGCAGACTTAATAAAGATACCATTCTCAGCACCCTTACCAGTCCCCACCATAATAGCAGTCGGAGTCGCAAGACCCAAGGCACAAGGACAAGCAATAACTAATACTGAAATAAAGAAAGTAAGAGCTTGTTCAATATCTCCTGTATAAAAATACCAGAACACTAATGTAAGAATCGCCAAGACAATAACAACCGGTACAAAGACCCCAGAAATACGATCCACGATCTTAGAAATAGGAGCCTTCTGTAACTGGGCATCCTCAACCATCTTCACAATCTGAGCCAGCTTCGTATCACCCAAGACTGCGGTCGCCTTAATCTTTAAATGTCCCGAAGCATTAATAGTCCCCAAGACCACAGAGTCATCCACACTCTTATCAACTGGCAAACTCTCACCAGTCAACATTGATTCATCTATCGCAGATTGACCCTCAATAATAACACCATCCACAGGAATTGATGCCCCTGGCTTCACAATTAAGATATCACCAATCGCAATTTCATCCGCATCAATCTCTATTTCTACTCCATCTTTCCATAAGATCGCACTCTTAGGCTTAAGATTAAGCAAAGCCTCAATCGCCTGTGACGTCTTACCCTTAGAAAGATGTTCCATATATTTACCTAATTTAATCAAAGCAATAATAACAGCCGCTGATTCATAGTATAAATGATGTGCAAAATGAGCATGACCATTACTAATTTGAATCGTCGCATAAATCGAATAAAGAATCGCTGCGCTAGAACCCAACGCCACCAATGAATCCATATTCGGACTACCTCTAAACAATGACCTAAAGCCATGAGTAAAGAAATTACGCCCTACATATAGAACTGGTAAAGTTAGAACGATCTGAGCAAAAGCAAAGTTAAGTGGATTTAAGTCAGGATGAATTGAATCAGGCAACGGTAATTTAACCCCAGGAATCATCTGTGACATCGCCACATAAAGTGTTAGAAATCCAAAAATTAATCCAACAATTAATTCTCTCTTAAAGACTTTGTCCTTTTGTTTTCTCTCATCCTCATCATGAGCCTTAAAAGATTGATGAACCTTCGCTCCATAACCAACCTTCTCAATCGCCTCAATAATCTCTTGAGTCTTAATAACAGCAGGATCAAAAGTAATCGCTGCTGAATTAGTCAATAAATTAACCTGACCCACACTAACTCCAGGCGCATTATTAATCGCCTTCTCAACAGCAGTAGAACACATGGCACAAGTCATACCATCTACATCAAGTTGTACTTCTTTTAAGTCAGATTTCTCACTAGCTTTATAGCCACTATTATTAATAGCCAACACAATATCATCAGCCGATAGATTGTCATCCATCTCCACAGTCGCTTGATTCAATAATAAATTAACTGAAACATCTTTAACACCATCAACTTGGCTAATCGCCTTATCAACAGATGCCTCACAAGCAGAACAGGTCATTCCTTCGATTTCAAAAGTTTTCTTCATGACATCACCTTCTTTAACAAGAGTTCAACTTCATCAATTTTCTCTTTCTTCAATTCTGCATCATCACTATTAAAAGCATCCATCACACAGTGTTCCATATGACTCTTAATAATATTAGTATTCGCTTTCTTTAATAGTGCCACTGTCGCAAGAATTTGATTCGATATATCAATACAATAACGATCATCATCCAGCATTTGAAGTGCTGCTTCAAGATTACCCTGAGCAATTTTTAAATACTTACGACCATCTTTTTGTAACTTATTCACTCTATCACTCCTATCCCCCTATGGGGGGTATTGTTAGTATATAAAAAAAGAGAAGTTATGTCAACCTCTCTTACTCAAAAATACTATTAAGGGCTATTTCCATCATCTGAGTAAACGATGTTTCTCTTTGTTCAGGTGTCGTTTCTTCCTTAGAAACAAACGAATCTGAGATTGTTAACAGACATGCTGCTTCTTTATTTAAAAACTTAGCATTCGCAAACAATCCAAATGACTCCATCTCAACACAGAGTGCTTGATGTTCATCAAAAATAGTCTTGGTATGATCTAAACTCTCACGATAGAAAACATCCGAAGAATGAATTCTTCCCATATGAATATCGATACCCAATTTCTTTGCGCTATTCACTAAACGTTGATTTAATTTTTCGCTAGGAAGAAGCACATCTTCCTCAAAACCAAAAGCTACCTTCGCAAAACTTGACTCTGAATATGCGCTATCGGCCAAAATAACATCAAATAGCTTAGCCTCTTTAACATATGATCCAGCCGAACCAATACGAATAATTGTTTCTACATCATATTGAGTATAAAGCTCATAGGAGTAAATACCAATGGAAGGCATTCCCATACCCGAACCAAAGACACTCACTTCATGACCCTTATAAGTCCCTGTATATCCAAACATGTTTCTCACTGCATTCACTTGTTTTACATTCTCCAAAAAAGTTTCCGCAATAAACTTTGCACGCAATGGATCACCAGGCATTAAAACAACTTTCGCGATATCTCCCTTTTGTGCACTAATATGTGGTGTACTCATAAAATTTCCTCCTAAATTCAGTCTTAATTATAACAGACTTATCAATCAAATTGTATGCGAGGTGACTCAAGACCCAACAGAGCCCTCTCAATCTCTTCTTTTGAATTCTTAAAAGAAAGATTTGGCAAGTTTTCTAAATCAAAAAAATTTACATCTAAAATCTCATGATTAGCCTTAAGTTCGCCACCAATTAATGTCGCCTTAAAATAAATAACATACTCTGAAATAAGTGATTTCATTTGTGCTTTATACTTATCTCTAAAGAACACTCCCAACAGTGAATCAATCTGCACAATACAACCAGACTCCTGTCTTACTTCCTTTATCGCACTCTCAGTTGGTGACTCATACACATCACACCAACCTCCTGGCAACGACCAACCTCCATCATCTTTTTCTTGAACCATCAATAATTGATTCGATTCATTAAACACCATCGTTCTTACTGAAACATTAGGGGTCGGATAAATAGAACGCTCATACACATTACTAACAATAGGATCACTAAGTACCTTCTTATTTAACATTTCAATACTCAGTGTTTCCAATTCCTCATAGTTTTCAACAGCAAAAGGATCTTCACTAAATAGCTTCCCTATCTTAGATATAGCCTGTACTTTCATCGCAAATTGTTCCCAGTTCATAAGTCCTCCTTAAAAAAAGAATATTTAGAATTTCTTGAATATAAAGTGATTTTCTGATATAATTTGAATAGAAAGGATGTGCAATATGTATCAATGGATTGAAGGAAATATAAATTCCCAAATTGTTACTTTGAATTCAAACAATATAACATTGAATCAAAATGCTTCTGAGCATTTTCGTGACGTGAAATATGTTACGGTTGGTATAGACTATGATTCGTTTGAACTTGCTATCCACCCTGTCACAAAGAGTGAACTTGAACGTAACACCTTTACCATATCACAGATTCATAAACTCTCCCATGGAAATACGTATACTCGTATCTCCAATAAGGCACTCTGTGATCATATCAGTGAATTTATTGATAAAGAGTTAGACGGCATAAAATATAGTGGACACTTTGATGAAAAGAAAAAGCTTTTCATTATCAATCTTAAAGAACCAATGATGAAAGGACGGTCTTCACTATGATGGATTATATTTGGATTATCGTACTTGTTTTAGCCATTCTTATCGAGTTGTTAACAGTCGGTAACTTAGTCTTTGTTTGGTTTAGTTTCGGTGCCCTAGCCGCATGGATTGGCCAACGTTTCGGACTTCGCTGGGAGCTTCAAATTGTCCTATTCTCACTAGTGACTCTCATTTCATTATTCTTTGTCCGTCCACTAACTCAAAAATATTTACGAGGAGAAGTTGTCAGCACCAACATGGATCGCATGATTGGCACACAATTTCGTCTCGAAAAAGACCTCGACAAAACAACATGGTACCAACAGAATGTTGGAAGCACACTGTGGAGTATTGTTGAAGTCAACCGCAAATCCCTTAAAAAAGATACCTTAGTAGAAGTTGTCTCAATCGAGGGCGTTAAACTAGTTGTTAAATCAATAGATTAAAAAAAGGAGATCAAAATGTTTGAAAATGTATTTAGTGTTTTTATCTACATCGTCCTAATCTTAATTGTTATCGCTATAGTAACTTACTCAGTCCGTATTATTTCTCAATCCGATGCCTATGTCATCGAACGCTTAGGGGCCTACCATCGTACATTAGAAAAAGGGATGCACTTTATCTTCCCATTCATCGATCGTATTTCTGGAAGAGTAACCCTTAAAGAAATTGTTAGAGACTTTGAACCCCAACCAGTTATTACCAAAGATAACGTCACCATGTTAATTGATACAGTCGTTTATTATTCAATTACAGATCCTAAACTGTATACCTATGGTATCCATAATCCAGTCGCAGCCATCGAAAATCTTACCGCTACAACTTTACGTAATATTATCGGTGACTTAGAACTTGACCAAACTCTTACCTCACGTGACATTATCAATACCACCATGCGCTCGATACTAGATGAAGCAACTGACCCTTGGGGAATTCGTGTAAGCCGTGTAGAAGTTAAAAACATCTTACCACCTAAAGACATCCAAGAAGCAATGGAAAAACAAATGAGAGCAGAACGTGAACGTCGTGAAGCTATCCTACGTGCTGAAGGTGAAAAACGCGCCGCTATCCTTGTCTCTGAAGGTCAAAAAGAATCAATGATTCTAGAAGCAGATGGTAAAAGAGATGCGACAATTGCTGAGGCTGAAGGTAAAGCGAAAGCCATGCGCTTGGTTTATGATGCTCAAGCCTATGGTATTGAAAGAATTAAAGAAACTCAACCTACTTCAGAATACTTAAAAGTTAGATCACTTGAAGCATTAGAAAAAGTAGCCGACGGTAAAGCTACCAAACTTATTATTCCTTCCGAGATTCAAGACTTAACAACTCTACTCTCTGCAGGATCTACTATATTAGAGAAAGAAGAAATCTAACGCGATTTCTTCTTTTTCTTTTCAACAATCTCTTTCTCAATAGAAAAGAGAACGCCATTATCTACATTTTTAGCCTTTGCCTCAAAACCAATTCTTTGAGCAATCCGATAAACAATCGATAAACCTAAACCAAAGTTGCCACCAGTACCCTTTTCATAAGGCTTAAATAGTTTACTTAAGCGATCATCATCAAGATGCTTACCATCATTGAAGACAAACAAACCTTGTTCATTGACAGTGATCACAATCTTAGATTCCGCATACCTTAGAGCATTATCCAATAAGTTCTCAATACAAACTCGCCATTGTTCCTCACTACCATTAAAGGTGACATCTTCCACATTTGTAATCATTTCAATTTCTGGACGAATAACCTTTACTGATAAGATAACCTTAGACACAATATCCATCATTTTTACACTAAAGGCATCAATCGCTTCATCTTCAAAATAGTCCATTCGATTCAATAGTAGTAATGAATGAGCCTTACGTTCCAAACGATCCGCATTCTCAATAATAACATCAATCGATTTTTCTAAGGTATCATATGGATAAATGCCATCACGGATACTTTCCGCATACGATTTAATCGTTGTAATTGGCGTTTTTAAATCATGAGATATATTATGAATCATTTCTACTTTAGCTTGTTCCTGCTGGGCAATCTCTTTCTCCATTGCCACTAACGCATTAGCCACCTCGCCTATCTCATCATTTCGATTAACATCTAAAGGTTTACGATTCTTGTGACCCACTTGATCAATATAGATACGAATTTTACGCAGTGGAATAATAATAGAAAATACCCATAATAGAATAATACTGATATTGACTAATAAAATAACTAATAAAATATAAAAGACCGTTCTCGATAAGACATTCTTAAACTCATTTTGATATGTTGCGCTAATGGTCGTTACCACAAATGTCTCTTCATTTATTTTTGTAACAGTAAAGAGTTCACTCCCTAAATGAGTCGGTAGTTTATAATTTTGAGAAGTTACATTTTGAGACAAGCCTTTATTTCTTAAATACTCAATCAATAAGGGATTAATTTCTCCACTTACATTACTAAAGACTTCTTGATTTGAATCCATAATGAAATGACTAATACTAGGATCACTATAGCCAAATATCTCTGGATTATTTCCACTACTCGTGACATAGCGATGCATGACACTATTTTGTGAACGCTCAATCACTTCATACATCTGCATGTCTACAAAATTATTTACTTGGCTATTCAAAAAAACGGTGATTAAAATAGTCATCGCTAACATGATCACCGCAATTAAGCTAATAAATTGTTCCGTAAGATTGAGCTGTATTAAATAGCTTTTTATTCTTTTAATCATTATTTAACCTAAACGATACCCATATCCATAAATGGTATGAATATTTAAATCAGACATCTTCTTTCTAAGACGACGCAATGTATCATCGAACACACGATCTGATCCAAAGTAGTCTTCGCCCCACACCTCATTTAAAATGTATTCACGATCAAAGGCAATCCCTTGTCGCTTCGCAAACAACAACAATAAATCAAATTCTTTGGTCGTTAAATCAATCTCTTGATCATTAAAATATACTTTTCTTTGATTCTCATCAATTTCATATCCATCGACACTCAAGCGATTGACTCCTGTTTGATACACTCGACGCATAATATTATTAACTCTTAAAACCAACTCTTTGGTATAAAAAGGCTTCGCAATATAATCATCTGAACCTTTTTCTAATCCAATGATTTTATCAAAATCTTTATCACGAGCTGACATGAAAATGACCGGCGTACTTGGTGATTTCTGTTTAATCTGATCAATTAAATCAAAACCAGAATTCTCACCTAGCATGATATCTAGTATCCATAGATGCACATCATCATCATCAAGATGAGCGGATGCTTCTTCATAAGAATAGTAAGAACGAACTTCATAGCCTTCTTTCTCTAGATAAGAACGAACCACTTCATTCAAATCTTTTTCATCTTCAACTACATTGATGACCTGCTTCATATGTTACCTCCTTTACAACTGTTTATTTTTAATCACTTGAACAACTTCTAAGACAAAGTCATCACAGACCTGTTGACTCTCTGCCTCAACCATCACTCTAATAAGTGGTTCTGTACCTGAAGGACGTACCAACAAGCGACCAGTCTTACCTAGACGATGATCTATCTCTGACATTTTCTTTCGTACATCAACATCACTTAAAGCGCTCTCTTTATCTTTAACTCGAACATTGACAAGTGTCTGTGGATAAATCACTAAATCTTTTGCTAAATCATGTAAAGACTGCCCTGTCACAACGACAGCTTCAGCTAACTTTAAGGCCGTCAATACACCATCACCGGTAGAGGAATGTTCTCTATAAATGATATGACCTGATTGTTCTCCACCCAATATACCATCTTTTTCTAACATGGCTTCATAGACATATTTATCACCTACCGGTGTTACTTCTGTTAATATATTAAGTTCTTCAAACTTTCTAAACAAACCTAAATTTGCCATGACTGTCGTCACAATTAAATCATTATTCAAACGACCTTGGGAGCGCATAAAGTTACCACTAACAAATAGTGTTTTATCGCCATCAATAATGTGACCCTGATTATCTACACCTATACAACGATCACCATCACCATCAAACGCAAAACCCATATCGGCCTTTTCTTCTAAGACTCTTTCAATTAAAGACTCAGGATGAGTTGAACCACAATCTACATTAATATTAAGTCCATCTGGCTCATTGTGCATCATAATCACTTGAGCATTTAATAATTCAAAGACTCTTTGTGCTGTTGTAACTGTCGCACCATTGGCACAATCAAGTACAACTTTATAGCCACTTAAATCAGTCGATATTGTCTTTTTGAGGTGCTCAAAGTAATCTTCAAAAACATGCTCTGCAGGTTGAATAGTCCCTATTTCATGGTGTGCAGGCAAGATAAGTTCTGTTCTTCCTTCAAGATGTCTTTCAATATGTTGTTCTACATCGGCAGACATCTTTTCACCCAAATCATTAAAGAGTTTAATACCATTATCATGATAAGGGTTGTGGCTAGCAGTAATCATAATTCCTGCTTGAGCCTCTGTATTTTTTATCGCAAAAGCTAACATTGGGGTTGGACATACACCTAACAACTCTACATCACAGCCATAGCCACTTAAGCCTGCACTGATAGCAGCTTCAAACATACTGGAAGATAGTCTAGTATCTTTGGCTACCAAGACAGTGACATTTTTGTTTTGTTGTTTTAACCAATAACCTAATGAGGCACCTACCTTAAATGCCTGATAAGCTGTTAGAGATTCGTTGGCTTTACCGCGAAAACCGTCTGTACCAAAATATTTCATCTTTTACTCCTCTACATCGATTAAGATGGTCGTTAACACTGTTTCATATTCCACAAATTCAGAAGGTCCATTGACCAAGACATTAACTTCTTGTTGACCTGGTTGAATTTGTCTCATATCTATAAAGACTCGAACTTGGCTCAAATCAAGACTATCAATCATTGTTTGTGAGCCTTTAAGGATGACATCCATAAATTCATCTTCTTCATTTACCATATTGATTGTATAGTTATGAATATTATTCTCAAAGAATACCCGAGCATTCTCAACACGTTGTTCAACTTTTTCCTCTAATTTCAACGAGATAGTCACTCGCTCTAAATCTGCGACCTGGATACCTGAAGGTAAACTGATAGAATGAACAATTTGATTCTCATTGTTAGTAAGCGATGTCCCATTGACAGGAATTTCAATCATTTGAACATTCGCTAATACATCTTCTGGACCATATATCGTAATACGATCATTGTCCATATCGACACTTGATATTGCCATGTTATTAGGAATCTCACCCGCTACATTTAACACCAATGGTACTTGCTTATTAGGTGAAGACACTCCAACTTTTGCTGTTACAGTCTCAGGAATAATATCGATATCCATCTGTTGACCTGCCTGGTTATATGCTACCAAACGTGCATCTACTTCAAAATCTTCAGTCTGATTAGAGACATCGATTAAGGCTTTTACATGTGAAATTTGATTAATGGTCTCTTGTGAAGCTTGGACCACAACTCTATCTTCATTAAACTCAGGTTCACTTAATACAAACTCATTAGACAACTGATTGGTATTGATGAAATCATAACCAAAAGAGAATTCACTGGAAATCTTACGACGAATAGTTACCTCCGTACTTGAAGGAGATAAGACCACTCGTACGCGTGGTGAAAAATCACTAGGTTCTAAATTAATTAAATGAACACCTTCACCTAAACCACTTAGATTTGCGACTACGGAATAGTTACCTTGATTACGAATTGTTGTTAAGTCAACAAACTCACCCTGTACAATCGCATTGACACTTTCAGGTACACCTATAATTTCATAAAGATCATTATTAACTAAGACTTCTACTTCAATATTATTTAACTCAATACTAGAACGTACAGAGGATGCTAATTGCTCAGAAGATGAGACCATCACAAATAAAGCAATAGCTGCTAATAAGGAGACAAACCATCCATATTTTTCTTTGAAAAATAAGCGGTCTATGATATTGGAAAAGAAATGACTAATGCGTCTAAAAAACGTCTCGACTTTCTTTGACATTCTCTTAAAGCGACGACTTTGTTCAGCAATCTTATTTGCTAGTTCAACTTTTTCTTCAGGTTTCTTACTCATCTGTATCACCCTTTGATTTTTGTTTTTCTTTCACGACATCCACAATGGATACATCTGTGTAATCTTTTTCTAAGTCTTTATTCTCTTGAGGACTTAAGAAATTGATATCATCACTTGAAGATGAACTCACTTGTATCACCAATTCTAAGAAGTCTCTTAATGTAGAAATATCTACCAGAGTTAATTTACTATCTTGGGCAATTGAAATAGAGCCTGTCTCTTCAGAGACGACTATTGTAATTGAATCTGTAATTTCAGAAATGCCTACTGCGGCACGATGACGAGCCCCAAAACGTAACGGTAGTTCATTATTTGTCGGCGGAAAATAGGCAGACGCCACAGCGATACGATCTCCACGGATAATAACTGCCCCATCATGTAATGGAGTACTGGTTACAAAGATTGAGGTCAATAATTCCTTTGTAACTATCGAATTTAAGGGGGTGCCAGTTTTTATGAAATCTTCTAAGGACTGGCCTTGTTCTAAAGTAATTAATGCGCCTGTTTTACTTTTCGATAAATCATTGACCGCATCGATAAGCTCACTGATTAAGCGTTCTCTTTCATTACCACTTAAGACAGATAATGAAGCTAATACAGAAGTTTTGCCAACTCTTTCTAATAAAGAACGTATTTCAGGTTGGAAAATGATAACGACAGCTAAAAAACCCCAATTTAATAGATAGTCTAAGATGACATTTAGAGTTGAAAGCTGTAATATCCCAGCAAATATTTTTACGATGATGACAATGAGTATCCCTTTGATAATTTGGACTGTTCTGGCATTACTTCTAAATATTTTTAGTAGATAGAATAGTATTAACCAAACGATCCCTATATCTAAGATGACGCGTAACACATCAATCAGTCGATAAATCCATGTCCAATTCACTATTTGCGTCCTCCTGTTTGTGTTTACAATTATACCATGATAGTGAGCTCTATCAAACTATCTTTGTGCTATAATGGGTAACGAAAGAGGACTCTTATGGAAAAAATATTACTAAACGACAAAGAAATCACTCTCATAAAAACAGCCCACGTCTCCTTACAATCAGTCGAAGACGTTAAATTAGCAATCGAAGAAATCCAACCAGACACCGTCTGTATTGAACTTGATGATGCTAGAGCACAAAATCTTTTTAATAAACAAGATATGTCTTCTATGGAATTAAAGACCGTCATTAAAGAAAAGAAAGTAGTCTTAATGGTCGTCAATTATATCCTTGCTCAATACCAAAAGAAGATGGCAGACCAAATGGAAACTAATGTTGGTGACGAGATGAGAATGGGTGTCACAAAAGCAAAAGAAATTGGCGCCCACATCTCTTATATCGATCGTAATATTCAGATAACCTTTAAGCGTATCTGGTCTCATTTAACTTTTAGTGAAAAATTAAAACTCTTATCATCCATTTTATTTTCACTCTTTGATGATGAAACAATAGACGAAGCGACCATCGAAGAAATGAAACAACAAGACATCTTAGATAATGCTTTAAAGGAAGTCAGTGATGAAATTCCTAAAATCGCAGAGATTCTCATCTTCGAAAGAGATGCCTATATGGCTCAAGCTATTAAAAATAGTCCAGGAAATAAAATTGTGGTTGTCATTGGGGCAGCTCATGCTGCTGGAATTAAAAAGCATCTCTTTGAAGCCGATATAAAACTCAAAGAATTAGAACATATTAAAGAACCATCTTGGTTATCAAAACAAGTTAAATGGCTACTCCCTCTATCTATCATCTTATTAGTTTTTGTGACCACAGGTTTCAATCTAAGTGGTCTACTTAAGTTATCAGGTTGGTTAATCGCAGCTGCTGTTGCTTCTGCTATCGGAGCGCTAATCTGTTTGGCACATCCTGTGACCATATTAGTCAGTTTTCTCACTGCACCCATTGGTACTCTGTCACCTGTCTTAGCGGTGGGTTGGTTTGCGGGATTGTCTGAGGCAACCTTTCGTAAGGCGACTGTTGCTGACTTCAATTCACTTAATGAAGATAGTAAATCAATTAAAAAAGCCCTTAAGAATAATATTCTAAGGACTTTACTAATTATGTTAATGACATCATTATTTTCTTCAATTGTCACAATAACATTCTCTTTCGATATTGTGCGTCAATTCATTGTGTCACTATTTGCTTAAGCGATAAATATTAATAATATCTTGTTTGTTTAATTTCTTGAAATTGCCCACAGTCTCACCACGATTAATAAGCGCATTATCTGTCATTTGTTCAAAGTTATCTTCTAAGATACCCGCTTCTGTTAATGAAGTAGGTAGATAAAGATCAGATAAAAACTTCTCATAAGCATCGATACCAGCAACTATAGTTTGTTCTTGTTGATCGAAAGCATAATCAATCTTAAAGACCCTTCTTGCGAATTGTTCAAAGCGAGCGGGGTTTTCTTTATATACATAACGCATCCAAGCAGGCATAATAATCGCTAAACCTGCCCCATGAGCAATGTTGTAATAATTAGATAGCTCATGTTCAATACGATGACTAGCCCAATCTTCTTCTCGCCCTCCTCCTAATAGACCATTGTGGGCTACTAAAGATACAAAGGCAACTTCACTACGGGCATCCAAATTGTTAGGATCCTTCATTAACAAAGGTCCATTGACAAGTAGTGTATGAAATGATGCTTCTAATAGACGGTCAGTATAGTCAACATGAGTAGTATGGGTAAAATAGCGCTCTATCAAATGTGACATGATATCACTGATACCACAAGCAGTCTGATAAGCTGGTAATGTCACGTGTAGTTTTGGATCGACAATAGAAAACTTTGGCAATATTTTCTTTGAATTGATGGAACGCTTATGTTCCACTGCTTCATTGGTAATGACACTACTAGGTGAAGTTTCTGAGCCTGTCGCAGGTAATGTAGAAACAATACCTAATGGTAAGGCGTTAGGGACATCTCCGCGGTGCATGAAATAATTCCAATAGTCATCTTCTACATAGACACCTGCCGCAATTGCCTTAGCAGAGTCCATTACAGAGCCACCGCCTACTGCCAAGATACCTTCAATCTGTTCTTCTTTACATAGTTTAATGCCTTCTAAGACCAAACTAAAGACTGGATTAGCGACAACGCCTCCTAACTCTACTACTTCGATACCTGCTTCTGTTAAGGAAGTCATGACTTTATCGTAGAGTCCGCTTTTCTTGATAGAAGATTGTCCGTAGTGTAATAAAATTTTATTCCCTAAGGTCTTACTTAACTCACCGACACGATTTATCGTATCAAGTCCAAAGACTAATTGGGTAGGATGACTAAACGTGAAATTTAACATTATTTACTCCATAAATCTTGTGGATAGAGTCCTTGATCTTTGAACTCTTGGAATTTCTTAATGACTTGCTCCTTGTCTTCTTGATAAGTGACACCAAACCATTGGTCTTCAGATGAATAAATCTTAACTTTTATTTGATTATCATCTACTAATTGTCCAACAGCGGTTGGTATAACATATTCACATTTAAGGGGATCTTTTTCTAAATTATTATCTAAGAATTCCTTAAATAAAGGTTCTAATTGATCAAAAACATGATGGGAGAATCCCCAGTAGTTCATTGAACAAATACTGTCTCCATCTACTTTTTCCCAAATGCCATTATTTTCATAGACAACTAAATCATGTTTCTTAGCTATCTTTTGATATTCAACTATTTTTTCCAAATAACCTTCTTCACTCTTTTCACAGACTGCTCTCGTGACATGTCCATGATCTGTTAAAGTGTTTCTTAAGATATATCCTACCATCGCATAGTGGTTTTTATCTACTAATGATGTTAAGAATTGATGCATTAAGACAAATGATGATTTACCATAATAATCATCCGCATTGATAACCATAAAAGGGTCAGTTCCTAAGATAGCTTGGGTTGGTTTTAATGCTTGAACGGTTCCCCATGGTTTTTCTCTACCTTCAGGGACACTGTAGCCTTCTGGAATGTCATCTAATTCTTGAAATGCGTAGTGTACTTCTATGAAGGGACGAATTTTGGCGACTAATGATTTCTCAAATGCTTCCTCGTGTTCTTTTTTGATAATTAAAACAAGTTTCTTGAAACCTGCTTGAATCGCATCATAAATTGAAAAATCAATAATACTTTCTCCGTTGTTACCGACGGTATCGATTTGTTTAAGACCGCCATAGCGACTTCCCATTCCTGCCGCTAAAATTACTAATGTTGGTGTTGTCATAATCAGTTCCTCTCTAACTATTCAACCTTTATTATATCGTGTAACGGATAAGAAAAAAAGGCATGTTGTCAAAAACGCCTTTATATACTTTCAAACCATGTCTTAAGCGCATCAATCTCTTGGGTTGTCATATGATGTCCTTGTTGATGTGAGAAGACTGTAACTTTTGCTTCACTTTCATCTAAGTCCTTTACCATCTTCATTGTTTGAGTGGCATCGATCATCTGATCATTTTCACCTAGTGAGACATACACATGTAAACCTGACACATCTTGATATTTATCTTCGCTATAGGGAGCTCCATGGAGTAAGCCAACGCCATCAAATATCTTAGTATGTTGTTGTAACATGCCGATTATAATGTTTGCTCCATTTGAATAACCGATCGCAATCTTCTTTTGTTTCTCAATTTGATGTTCTTTAATTAATGCTTCTAAATAAGTGGCGAGTTCTTTGGCTCTAAATTTTAAATCTTCGACATCGACCCCATACATATTGCGATCAAAGTAACGACGTGCCCCATTAACAAATACATTACCATTGACAGAGATAATGGATGCTGTTGGATTTAAATGTTTTGCGATAGGTATTAAATCTGTATTGTCAGCTCCTGTGCCATGAAATAAAAAAATAATAGGGAGATTATTATCTTTTAAGTCTACAATAGATTCATACTTTTTTAATACATCAGTCATATAATTACCTTCCTTCTAACATAATTGTATCAATATCGACTTTATAATGGCACTAAAAAGCATCACGACTGTGATGCTGATGAGTGATTAATTGACACAATAATGTCATAAATTTCTTTAGGTGTATGAGCATAATAATCAGGTTTTGCTTCATCTAACTCACTAATACTTCTAAAGCCCCAAGTACAGGCAATGACTGGTACATTAGCATTGTGAGCTGTTTCAATATCAACTTGGGAATCTCCTACAAAGACCACTTGAGATGAAGAGACCATCATTTCTTGGACTATCAATTGCGTGGTTGTAGGATCAGGTTTACGTGGATATTCAACGTGATCACCAATGACATCGACAAATGGAATATCACTAAATAGATTCTTAATTAGCTCTTGTGTATACTCTAAACGTTTATTAGAAATAACGCCTAACAAATAGCCTTTACTGTTAAGTTCTCTTAAGAGCTCATGAATTCCTTCATATGGTTTTGTTTTGTTTTGATAATTCATATCGTAGGCATCTAAAAAAGCTTTAAGTATTTCTTGTATTTCTTCTTCTGTGGTTTCTGGATTAACGACTCTTCTTACCATATTGGCCATTCCATTACCTACGACAGCCATGACTTCATCGGATGTCTTGGCAGGATAACCATAGACCGTAATAGCACTGTTAAGTGCATCTGTAAGGTCATCAATGGTATCGAGTAAGGTTCCATCTAAATCAAAGATAACACCTTTGATTCTTCCTTTATCAAAGAGAGAACGTTCAGCGACGATGGCGTCTTGTTGAGTTTTTTTTACCGCTTCACTTTTTTCAACATGTTTGTTTTTTGCGCTAAAGCCTCTGATTAATTGCAGGATACCAAAGGCGAACACAACTATTCCTACACCTATGACACCATAACCGATCATTGGAAACCATAACACCATTCTACCTAAGCCAAAACCTTCAATATCAATTAGTAAATTAGTGGCATGGGCCCATAAATAACCAACGACTCCTAGGACAATACCTGTGAGTAGACCGAAAATTCCAGATTTTATTGTTTGATTAATACGTTGTTTCTTTGTCATAAATACTTCCTATTCCTTCGAGTGATAATTAACAGTATCATTTTACCACAGAGTGACATGAAAGCAAAAAAAGAAATCCGCTTTCACAGATTTCTTCTTTCATGCTATTGACTTGGTATTATTATTTTATTTCTCTTCCCAACCCAATGAACGTTCAACAGCTTTATGCCATCCCTTCATTAGTTCAGCACGTTTTTCACCTGCGATTGATGGATAGAATTCTTTATCCATTTCAAATGTCTTCTTAAGGCTTTCGCGGCTTTCGAAGAATCCAGTTGCTAGACCAGCTAACATTGCAGCACCTAAAGCAGTAGTTTCAGTGTTTACTGGACGACGTACGTCAGTACCTAAAACGTCAGCTTGGAATTGCATTAGGAAGTTGTTTTGACTTGCTCCACCGTCAACTTGAAGTGCAGCTAATTTAACGCCAGAGTCTTTTTCCATTGCGATTAGAATATCAGCTGTTTGATAAGCGATTGATTCTAAACCAGCACGGATTAAGTGATTCTTATTAGCACCACGAGTTAAACCAAAGATAGCTCCACGTGCATATGAATCCCAATGAGGTGCACCTAGTCCTACGAATGCAGGTACTAAGTAAACTCCACCATTGTCTTCAACTTTACTTGCAAAGTATTCTGTATCGTATGAAGTTTCAACAAGCTTAAGCTCATCTCTCATCCATTGAACAACAGCACCAGCTACGAAGACTGAACCTTCAAGTGCGTATTCAACTTTACCATCGATACCAACAGCAATAGTTGTAACTAAGCCGTTTTCTGATTTAACAGCTTCACTACCAGTGTTCATAAGTAAGAATGCACCAGTTCCATAAGTGTTCTTAGCTTCACCTGGGTTAAAGCATGTTTGACCAAATAATGCAGCTTGTTGGTCACCAGCAGCTCCAGCGATTGGAACGTCGACACCATGAATCTTAGTGTGTCCGTAAACTTCTGATGAGTTCTTAACTTCTGGTAACATTGAAGCAGGAATATTTAGAAGTTCTAACATCTTCTCATCCCACTTAAGTTCCTTAATGTTATAAGCCATAGTTCTTGAAGCATTTGTGTAGTCAGTAACGTGTACTTTACCTTCAGTAAGCTTCCAAATCAACCAAGTGTCGACTGTACCGAATAATAATTCGCCTTTTTCTGCTCTTTCTCTAACGCCTTCAACATTGTCAAGAATCCATTGAATCTTAGTTCCTGAGAAGTAAGCATCAATTTCTAGACCAGTAACGTCGCGAACATACTCTTTATGACCAGCAGCAACTAGACGGTCACAAATGTCAGCAGTACGACGGCATTGCCATACGATTGCATTGTAAACAGGGACACCAGTGTTCTTATCCCAAACAACGGTAGTTTCACGTTGGTTAGTAATACCGATTGAATCGATTTCGTCAGCTTTAATACCAGCTTTTGCGATAACCTCAGTTAAAACTCCACTTTGAGTTGCCCAAATTTCCATTGGATCATGCTCAACCCATCCTGGTTTTGGATAGATTTGTGTAAACTCGCTTTGAGCTACACCGACGATTTCTCTTTCCTTATTGAAGATAATCGCGCGATTACTCGTAGTTCCTGCATCAAGTGCAATTACATATTTTCCCATATTTTCCTCCTTTTTGGGTATTTATTTTAATTGCTATAGTTAGCAACTTAAAATCAATTAAATTTCGTCGACATTTCCTGTCGCGATGATATCAACACCTGTATTTAAGATATTTTCAACAATGATGTCATTAATCTTAACAGGAGCCATAACAACTACATTCTTGAGTTGTTTTGCTACATCTAACTTCAATGGTTTAGGAATTTCTGTTCTAGTTTTAACCGGAACAACTCTTTCCTTACCACCTTCAACATATACTACTGAAGTGATCATTCTTACTGGATTAGTAACCTCTTTAGGTCCATAGTTAGCCCCTACATTACATTCATTACCTGTGACTGTAATTGTTTGGTCTTCATGAACTGTGACGGTTAACTCACAACCCACAGGACATCCGATACAAGTAATTGTATGAATTTTTTCTTTAGCCATTACTATCACTACTCCTTCTCAACACTAATGCTAATTTCATCAATATCTTGGATTTCTGCTAGCATTTTTTTAGTGATAAACACAGATTCCATTTCCCCTGGTGCGAAAATTCGTTTCTTACGTTTCATGAGTTGCTTATCACCAGCCATAACCAATATATGACCATCGCGAATGACTTCTCTTACTCTGAAGCGAACCATCGTATTTTCTTCTGTGTCTTTGTGAATAAAGAATGGGACAGTATAACTGACCGTTCCTGTTGGAACTAGTGTGAAGTAATTATCATCAATGTGATCATGTCTATCTAAGATATAATGAGCAGCATTTTCACCAGCTTTAGTAGCTTCTTCAGATACGTAGTCAACTAAGTCATGGACGTGTAACACGTTTCCACAAGCAAAGACGCCATCGACATCTGTTGAGAATGTTTCATCAACAATAGGTCCCTTTGTAACAGGTGAAATATTGTCAGAAATCATTTCTGTTAATTCATTTTCTGGAATAAGTCCAACTGATAATAATAATGTATCGCATGCGATGTAGTCTTCTGTACCTGGAATTGGTTTTAGGTTCTCATCTACTTTAGAGATGGTGACCCCTTCCAATCTTTCTTTACCATGAATCTTAGTCACTGTATGACTTAATTTCAATGGAATGTCATAGTCATCTAAACATTGAACGATATTTCTCTTCAAGCCTGATGAATAAGGCATAAGTTCAGCGACACATTTAACATGTGCACCTTCTAATGTCATACGACGTGCCATAATAAGTCCAATATCACCTGAACCTAAGATAACAACTTCTCTACCTGGCATAAAGCCATCAATATTAACTAGACGTTGTGCTGTACCAGCTGAATAGATACCTGCAGGACGTGATCCTGGAACATTAAGTGCTCCACGAGGACGTTCACGGCAGCCCATCGCCATAATTACAGCTTTAGCTTTAATTTTAACAATACCTTCATCCGCATTAATGCAAGTGACTATTTTGTCTTTAGTGATATCTATGACCATTGTATTAATTTTGCATTCGATCCCTAGATCTTCTACTTGATCAACGAAACGAGCTGCATACTCAGGTCCTGTAAGTTCTTCTCTAAATACACGTAAGCCAAATCCATTATGGATACATTGATTCAAGATTCCTCCTAAAAGGTAATCTCTTTCAATAATCACTAAATCATCGACGCCATTTTCTTTAGCGGCTTTCGCAGCAGCAAGACCAGCTGGTCCTCCACCGATGATGACTAAATCTCTTTCTACAACGTTTAACATTTAATTAACCTCCCCAAATCCATCTTTGTTGTTAGATACTAACAGTGTGGAATCTTTACCAAATTTCGAAATTGAAAATGGTGAGACGAGGTGTTCTTTTTGTAAAAGTTCAATTTGACGAGTCATACAGAAACCTGCTTGACAACGTCCAGATCCTGCACGTGTACGACGCTTAATACCATCTAAGTTGGTCGCTACTGGTGCACGGTGCATCGCAGAAATAATTTCACCTTCAGTGATAAATTCACAACGACAGACCATATGACCATATGTTGGATCTTTCTTAATTAATTCGTCTTTTTCTTCATCAGATAATTCCATAAAGACAATTGGACGTGGACGAATTGGATCAAAGTCTGGATTAGTAGCTGCCCCTAATTTTTCAGCTACATCATCCGCTACATCGATTGCTATCGCAGGAGCAGAAGTTAATCCAGGAGACTCAATGCCTACACAATTAAAGAATAATGGAGCATCTTCAACTTCACCAATAATGAAATCATTGCCATCTTCTGTAGCACGTAGCCCAGAGAATGTAGTAATAGTTGAACGTAAAGGTACATTTTTCACTGAGAAACCGACCTTTAATGCTACTTCTTCTAATCCGGCACGACTTGTTGTCGTATCATCTTTATCGACCGCATGAGCGTTTGGTCCAATAATAATGTTATCACTGACCGTTGGAGCGATTAAGACACCTTTACCAGCCTTTGTTGGTGGTTGGAAAATTGTATGTCTAACGAAATCTTTTTCTTTTTTGTCTAATAAGTAATATTCACCACGGCGAGCGGTAATATTTCGTTTAGTTTCGGAAACTAAGTTATTAAGATCATCAGATTGGATACCTGCACAGTTAACTACCGCACGTGTCTGAATGTCCCCTCTATCTGTTTTAACAATCCAATTCCCATCTTCTTTCTTGTTAAAACCAATAACTTTTGTATCAAATTTGAATTTAGCACCATTATGTGCCGCATTTTCAGCAAAAGCAATATTAACTTCAAAAGAGTCAATAATACCTGCAGTTGGGCAGTACAATGCACAAATTACATTATCTTGGATATTAGGTTCCATTTGAAGTAACTCTTCTCTTTCAACGATTCGCATTCCTTCAACACCATTTTTGAGGCCTTGTTCATACAAGTCATCAATTACTTCTTTTTTGTTTGAATCGTCAAAGCATAAATTTAAAGAACCATTTCTCATTAATTTGATATTTAGTTCTTCTTCTCCCTTATCGTAAAGTTTGTTACCAAGTACATTATATTTGGCTTTTAATGTGCCTGGCTTCGCATCGACACCGGAGTGTACAATGGCTGAGTTCGCTTTAGTAGCTCCTTCACAAACGTCACTAGCACGTTCGACAACAAGCACATTTAAATCAAACTTTGTTAACTCTCTGGCCACAGACGCACCAACAATACCGGCGCCTATGACAACTACATCTATCATAGCTTCATCTCCCTCTTTCCTTCAAATATTATAACCAAAAACTGTATCCGCTTTCATTATATCATTTAGAATGTGAGTGTCAATGCTTGATTTTTTTATATTATTGTGCTTTTTATCCATGTACAAAACATCACAAGTAAATAGTCCATCTAAATAAAAAATCTCAATTAGAGATTTTTAAATATTTCATTAAATTCTTTTTCAACCAAATTAGCACCAAACAACTCACTCCCTGGTTCTAATTTAATTCCCTCTTTCAATAAACCAATATCTAAAGGTTTAAATCCAACATCTTCTATCAACTTAGAGACAATTTCTTTATCCAAATCATTATCTCCAGCCAATGCGATAGCTTTTATTGTTTCACTATGACTTTCAATTTCTAAATCATGATAACCCATATGATTAAACGCTTTGACAACTCTATTACTATTTAATGACTTCGCAACATATTCAGAAGAAGATAAATTTGGATCATGAGGAATTCTTTGTTTACCATCGACTTCCCACCAATAATTCATCGCATCAATAATAATCTTATTCTCTAATCCTACAGTAGGAATACTACTCACTTTACCTAGAGGCAAAGCTAAAATAATGACATCCGATTCTTTAACTAATTCCTCTTTTGTCATCACAATAGCTCCAGGTACTAAGACCTCTACTGTTAACATAATCTTCTCTTTTTCTTTAGAGCCCGCAATCAAAACTTCGTAGCCATTTTGAATAGCTAAGCGACCTAATGTGGTCCCTAATTTACCTGCTCCTAAAATACCTAACTTTACTTTACTCATCTAATAATTCTTTCACACGAGGAATAACTTCTTTACCATACAACTCAATTGTTTGTTGTCGATACTCTGCAGGTTGTCCACCCATACCATAGATTAAATCGAAACGTCCAATATCCATTTCTTTAATTACCTTAGCCATCTTTTGGGCAACTGTTTCTGGACTTCCTACAAAATAAGCACCTTGATCTATTTCATATTGGAAACGACCAGGAGTCATTTTAGCCCAGCCTCTTTCTTTTCCTAAAGTATCTAATGCGACAGAAAAATACTTCCATGCGATGTCATAGGCTTCTTGATCTGTTTTAGCTATTACCCCATGAGAATGGATTCCTATTGGATGATTTGTCGTTTTAAATTCTGTAGTAGCTCTTTCATATAAATCCATATAGGGTTTAAATCGCATGTGTTCACCACCAATGATTGCTAACATTATAGGTAAATCATATTTAGCAGCACGGATGATTGATTCAGGTGAACCTCCAACTCCTACATGGACGTCTAAAGGTTTTGATAGTTTAGGATATACTTGTGTATTTTCTAGACTTTGAGTAAATTGACCTTGCCATGTAATGGGCTCATTCTTTAATAATTCACTGAACATTGCCATCTTTTCTTCAAATAGTTCATTGTAATCTTGTAAATCATACCCAAACAGTGGAAATGATTCCGTAAATGACCCGCGTCCAACCATGACTTGGGCACGACCATGTGATAAGGCATCAATTGTCGCAAAACGCTCATAGACTCTAACAGGATCATCTGAACTTAAGACTGTGACTCCTGTTCCTAAAATAATATTATTTGTAACTTGTGATAAGGCAGCTAAAACAGTATCGGGTGCCGATATCGCATATTCTTTTCGATGATGTTCACCTAGTGCGATCACATCGATTCCTAATTGGTCTGCCAGTATTGCTTCTTGTACTACTAAGCGTAATGCTTCTTCATAACTTATAGGCTGTTCACTTTGTAAATCTAAGGGGACTTCCCCAAAGGTATCTAGGCCAAATTGTATTTTTTTCATATGAGTTCCTCCTCATTTAGTATAAATAGTATACTTAAGCAACTCAATCCTTGTGCTCTCTTATCTTATCTAAAATGACCATCGTTTCCACTTTTTTACTAAAGATCGTTTTAAACTTAAACACTTCTCTGACGATACCATCTGATAATACTTGATAGCTTAAGATTCCTTTTTTAAGATGAGGATGTTGTATCATGAAATATTTCTCTGTTTCTGTATTTATCTGAGCCACCAAGATCACTTCTTCAGTTGTCGCAAATAACTTAGCTTTACTGTGATAAATATTTTGTGAGCCCAACTTTATATTGAACATTGATTGTATCAATCCATCTTCTATTGACTCATAATAATTAACCATTTGATAATCTTGTTGTTGATATTGATGTAATGACTGTTCTTCTAACTCCTCATAACCACAGAATACTTCTTGTCCATCACGATAGATTATCCCATCTTCAATATAATATTTAGGACTACCTATAAACTTATCGTCTACAATAAATTGACCATCTGCCAATAGCATTAAGGGCGTCTTTTTAGAGAGTTCAATTAAATCTAACACGTCAACTAATCCATCGCCTGTCATCATATAGCGATAAATTACTTCTTCTATTTGTAAATGTGGATAAATTGAATATTGAGATAAACCAAGTGCCTTTTCTATCACCATTTCTTGATATTCCTCATTAGTCGGTGTGAGGGTAATAAATGAAGACATATTCATGGCACCTGCACTGGCTCCTAATAACAAACCTTCAAAGTCTTTTAGTAAATGATATATACCTTTGTCTTCATACAGTTGTTTTTGAATTAAAGGATTACCTCCATGTAGATAAATTAAGGAAGCTTCTTTTACTTTTTGTTGCCAATAAAAAGAATCTTCTTCTGCTTTCAATGACACATAATCATCAAAGTATATCCCATACTTTTCTAACTCTTTGATAAAACCTTGTTCCCACTCCATTTGACCTTCATAATATTCAGTGCTTGAGGGACAAAACAATATCAATCTATTTTCTTTGTTTAAACTTTCTTTAATTGATTCAATAATAGTTTCTAAATGTTCATAATCATCGCCAAGGGATGAGATTAAAATATGTCGTTTCATAAGGCTCCTTTTCTTTTTAAAAAAGACTCTCACTTAAGAAAGTCTTTGATGATTAATAACAGCCAGCTAAATGGCCAACAACTTGTGCTTGAGGATTAGCTCTGACGTGTCTTACACCAGAACTTCTTTGGCTTCCGATAAAGACATCGAAATGATTGCCAGAGACTCCGCCACCTCTATCTAGTACGATTCCTCGTATTGGGGTGTCTGGTGAAATGCCTTGACCAACGATTCCATGATTGTAAATATCAATTATCGTACAGTAGGCATATTGACGACCAGCAGCAAAGATGTAATACCCTTTATATGTAATGCCAGGGACCCAACTACCGTTTTGATAAACACCGGTAGTGGAGACACGGACACCTGATGCGGTGTAACCTTGTCCTGAACTATCCATGTAGCATCCGTAGCAATCGACTCCATAATAAGTAACTTTCGCATTGAAGCGATCATTACTGTTTGAGCTGGTATCACTTAGGCTATTGTTAGATGTACTTGGTACAACTACAACAGGCTTTGGCTTAGGTTTAGGTTTCTCTTTGACTGTCACTACGACGTCATGGCTATTTTCATTGCCACTTTCATCTTGGGCAATGACGGTAATAGTTTGTTTCCCAGGTTTGGTGTTTTCTATTTCTAAATTTTGACTTAAAGTGACCTTGCCTCCAGTATTGTCGGAAGCTTCAAACCAGTCCAATAAATCGACTTCTTCATTGTAATCTAATGAAAGTGTGCTAATTTTTTCATCAAATTCAGGTGGTGTTGTGTCCGCAATTTCTATATCTAGGGACACTTTTACTTCATTTAGTCCTTGTTTAGCAATTAAAAATACAGTGTGATTTCCTAATTGGGTTGTATCTAATTGTGGTAAGATCAATTGATCCCAATAGCCACTGATGATTAAGTCTTCTAAAACAACTTCTTCACCATATTCAACAGACAATGTCTCTTGATTTAATTGTAAGGAAGGTGTTCTCTCAATCGTAGGTCTAATCACTTTTTCGTTCTCTTCACTAGCCTGTACAGTTGGTTGCACCGATACTGAGGTGACCAACAATAGGATAAGCGCTAGTATTGAAATCTTTATTAGTTTCATAAGTACCTCTTCTACCACATTCTCTATTATAACTGCTTTTAAAACATCAATGCAAATACATGCTTTTTAATCAAAAAAGTTCCCCGAGCGAATGAGAAACTTTTTATTCCAAACACACAATGTGTTCGTTATACAACTTCCAATCATAATTCAGCAGTTGTTATGATTGAAACTATAAACAATCGTCGACTTATGTCGCCTATAGTATACAACGTTTAATGGCGTTTTGCCAAATCGTGTTAAAACACACAAATTTTCACAAACTCTTCCCATTGTAAAAAGTTTTTCTTGAACTCTTTTTGTGTTAAACTGTCTGTGCAATATTTGGAGGTCTTATGAAAAAACTTATCCTTGTCCTGTTGTTGTTTTTACTTTTAGTTTCATGTCAACAACAAGGCGAAACAATTGAAAGCGATGCTCAAGTGACACTTAGCGATACTATCACTGCTCAGTATACCTTACCTAATGATGATGAAGATGAAGAACAAGAAGTATTAGAATTTACTTATCGTCTTCCAGAAATCACTACCTTAAATGATGACAATGAACCTACAGGAAACGCTATTCCTGCTTATTCTATCGATCCAACATTTGATTTTGAAAACTCTGAACCTACAATTTTAGAAGCTCATAATTTCTATGCGGTAGATGAATTAGATACTGCCATAAAAGATCGTCTATTCTGGATTGCTTACTATGGCTATGGTTATTATGAACTAAGTGAAAGTGGTCTTTCTAAACTAGAAACACAAGAAGAATTAACACAGGAAGACTATGTCGTTTTCCATGGTGATTTCGATAACAACCACAATCTAGACAATGACATCAATTGGTATCTTGCGGCTCAAGAACTTATTTGGGAATCCTTTAGTGATGAAGATGGTAATCCTTATGAAGCTTCTTTCAAAACAAATCTATCTTCTTATAAAGAAGCTATCTTAGCGCTAGTGAATACTACCTATCAAACTATTCCACAATTTGGAGGATCGGTCATTACCATTAATCAAAGTGATGTGGACAATCAGACTATCTATGACCTAAGTGATCAAAATCAAAAGTTACATTTATTTAATGTGTTTCCACCAAAAGGTTTAGAGATATTGAATATTGATAACTATGACATCGAGGTTCAACTATTAGACTATACAGATGACTTGGCACTTAGTTTTGTTCGCCACGATCGTTTTGAGAGCCATGATAGCACGATATATCATAATATTGATAACCAGCGTTTTATCACCTTTGGTAATTCACGCTTGGCTACCTTAGCAACTAAGTTTCATTTTGAAATGGATGACAACTTAGTAGGTGTCTCTTTATCCATTACTAATATTGCCCAAGAAGATAGTAATATCATCCTCTATGGAGCACAGTATGAAATAGCCGATGACATTGATTTTAGTACCAATGTAGTGAAGTCTACAGTATCAGAAGAAGGTGTCAATGCTCGTTTTAATAACTTGACCCAAGAAACATTCTATCTAAGACAAATTAGTGCCCCAGAAGGATATGGCTTAAGTGAAGAAATCAAAGAAGTAAGTGTTCCTACTGGTGCCAGTAAACTATCGATTACCTTTGTTAATGAGTTAGAGGTTATCGATCCTGAAGCTAATAACAATGAGTAATAAAAAATCCCTAATCAAGGGATTTTTTATTACTCTAAACTATCAATTAATGATCCAATAAAGGCGACTGTTTCTTGAAGTGGTTTCTCTGTACTTAAATCGATATCGACTAACTTAGCGAAATCGAGAGGTTTTTGTGACTCTGTTTCACTTAAGGCATTGAGCCACTTATCGACCGCAACTTGTCCTTCATTTATAATTCGCTGTGCCATTACAGTAGATATGGTGAGCCCTGCTGAATAGGTATAGGAATAAAGTCCCATATAGTAGTGAGGTTGTCTCATCCAGGTGAGCTCTGCCCCTTCATCGAGGTCAACACTGTCACCCCAAAACTTAGTCAGTTGTTCATTGAAGAGACGATTAAAATCATCAGCCTGTAAATCCATGCCTAAATCGACACACTTATAGACTTCTCTTTGGAAGGCTGCTTCTAATAAGTGAGTTACAAAGTTGTGATAGTACGTGTTTTCTATCATGGTCGCATTAACCCATTGGGTAAGTGATTCATCTTTTAATAAATAATGACTCAATAACATTTCATTTAAGGGCGATGGTGCTTCTATTGTATAGAGGCTTTGTTTTGTTTCAAATAAATTGGGATATCGTCTGTTAGTATAGACACTTTGTATCGCATGACCAATCTCATGAGCTAACGTAAAGACTTCAGATAAGCCATTGTTCCATGATAACAAGATATAGGGATGTTGTTGTTTCATGCTCATACAGAAACCACCGGTTGATTTACCTAGATTACCTGCCCAGTCTATCCATCTTTCATCAAAAGAACGTTGGACTTCATTTGTATAATCTTCACCTAGAATACTTAAGGCAGCGATAACCATTTCTTGTGCTTCATCATAAGTAATTGTTTGATTCTCTTCTTTAAGATAAGGAGCCTTTAAATCAGAATAATACAGTGTTTCTACCCCTAACTTGTTTTGAAGTTTCTTAGCATACTTTCTCATATGGACAGATAACTCTTCCATGATGACATCTATTTGACGATGATAAAGATCTATGGAGACATTTTGATTTTCTAACAGATAGTCAAAGACACTGTCAAAGCCTCTTAAATTAGCCATAATCTTTTCTTTTTTAAGCTGTGTATTGTAATAATTAGCAATCGTATTTTGATAGCTTCTTAAGTCTTTAGAAAACTGCTTAAATGCTTCTCTTCTAACTTGAGTATCTGGATGAACTTGGTAACTGTTTTCAAATTGAACAAAAGACAAGGGATAGCTTTTGCCATTGGCTTCAAAGTCAAAGAATCTCATATCACTTAATTTAGTAATATTGTAACCATTGTCAGGTAAACTCATTACTGGTTGGAGTGCTTGAAGTACCTTCTCAGTCTCAGGTTGTAGTTGATGTTTTTTATGTTTAATAATATCTTCTAAAAAGATTCTATATTTTGACTTTTCTGCACATTGTTGCAAGAAATCATTATCTAAAACATTGAGTTCACTTTCAAAAAACGACAATGAACTCATAACCTGAGATCCTAACATTGAGATAGTACCTAGTCTATTTTGTGCTTTACTATCACTCATATCTGTTTGTGTTGCTAAATAAGAATAACCTGATGTATGCATGTATAACGTCATAATTTCTTGGTAAGACTCAATCACATCGACTAACTCTTGTGTTTCATTTATTTGTGATATCTTACCTTCGTAATTACTCTTAAACTGCTTTGCTAGATCTGTCATGTGGTCGACAGCTTCTTGGAAAGCTTCTTCATCTTTGAAGATATGTGTTAAATCCCACGTTTGTTCTAATGGGACATCATTTCTTTTAATTAATTGTTCTTTCATGTGTGCCTCCTAATGTGCTTATTCTATCACCTTTTGATATCGAAATAACACTTTTTTGTTGACAACACTTTTCATAAACGTTATTATTTTGATACTGAGTCTCAAATTCAGAAGTGGAGGAGTTTTATGACCTATCGTACTAAACAAAGAGATTTAATTTTAGAACAAATTATAGATTATCAAGAAGAAGCCTTTAGCGCGGATGATTTATTATTTCAAATGAGAAAAAATGAAATGAAAGTATCCAAAGCTACAGTCTATCGTACCTTAGAGAAACTTGAGAGTGAAGGTTTAGTGCGCAAGTATTATGTCTCACCATCACAGAGTGCCTTCTATCAATATATTGGAAATCACTTAAATTGTGAGGATCACTATCACTGCGTTTGTTATCAGTGTGATCAATTATTTCATATCGACTGTAAGGATTTTGATGACTTAGAGGCTCATTTTAATGAGGAGCACAGCTTCAAAATCGATCTTAGTCAAACTATTTTATATGGTATTTGTGAAAAGTGTTTAGAGGGACAACAAGCATGAAAAAAATATTATCCACACTCCTTATTTTATTATTATTGATCGGTTGTAGTGAATCATCTGATCAAAATGATGAATTATCTATTATCACAACCTCCTATGTCACTTATGATTTTGTTAGAGCGATAGCACCAAATGAATTAGTAACGCTGTTAGTTCAACCTGGAGAAAGTGCCCACAGTTTTGAACCTACAGCACAAGACATGGTGACCATAAACAATTCTGATTTATTCATCTATACCAATGATGGGATGGAACCTTGGGTTAATTCATTGATTGATGATTCTGTGAATAAAATTGATGCTTCAAAAAAGATTACCTATATTGATTCAGATCATGGTCATGAAGACCCACACGTCTGGACAAGTATGAGAAACGCTCAATTAATGGTAGAAACAATTCGTGATGCGATTATAGAAGTTGATTTAGAACACAAAGAACTCTATACAAATAATGCTGATGCACTTATAGAGAAGCTTGAGGCTTTAGATAAAGAATACGCTTCTGTATTTGAACAAGCTGATATTGATACCATCGTCTTCTTAGGTCACTTTGGACTCAACTATCTCATGAATGACTATGGGGTTGAGTACATTGCCCTTTTTGAGAGCATGTCTCATGAAAGCGAACCAACTATCGCTCAACTAACTTCAATCATAGATGTAATTGAAGAAGAAAATTTAGAAGTTGTCTTTATCGAAGAACTTGCTTCATTAAATATCGTGAATACCATTGAGAAAGAAACTGGAGTTAAAACTCTTGAACTTAACTCTACCCATAACATCTCCTTGGAGCAATACAAAAATGGACTAACTTTTATTGAAATTCAACAACAAAATATTGAAAACCTGAAAGTAGGTCTTTATCGATGAGTAAATCACTAATTGAATGCCATAATGTATCAATGATGTATCAAAACGGTTTGGCTGTAGATGATGTAAGTTTTACCATTAATCAAGGGGATTTTCTTGTGATTGCGGGTGAGAATGGATCAGGTAAAACCACTCTCATGAAAGGTATTTTAGGCCTTAAATCACTATATTCTGGTCAAATAAAATACCCAGGAGTCACACCTAATAAAATTGGCTATTTGCCTCAAGTCATAGAAATTCAAAAAGACTTTCCAGCTTCTGTATTTGAGGTCGTCATGTCAGGTTTTGTGAACCAATTAAATAATAGATTTTTCTATCCTAAAGATTTTAAAAATAAAGCAATTAAAAATATGAAATTATTAGAAATAGAACATCTCTCTAACACTTCCTTTAAAGATCTTTCAGGAGGTCAACGTCAACGTGTTCTGTTAGCTCGTGCACTATGTGCCACAGAAACTATTCTTTTCTTAGATGAACCTGTCGCAAGTCTTGATGTTAATATCACTAAATCACTCTTTGAACTACTAGGTGAATTAAATCGTCACCACGGTATTACCATTGTTATGATTACGCATGATGTTTCAGATATCATCAAACAAAGTACAAAGGTATTAAGAATGAATACCCAAATTGATTTCTATGGGTCTAGCGAAGACTATCGATCACAGTTTGGAGGGCTCGACTAATGTTTCAATATGCCTTTATGATAAAAGCCTTAGTGGCAGGGATTGCGATTGCGCTAAGCACATCACTTTTAGGGGTCAACTTGGTTTTAAGTAAAAACTCTTTAATTGGTGATGGTTTGTCACACGTTGCTTTTGGTAGTATGGCTATCGGATTAGCTTTTAATCAAGAGCCTTTAATTTTCTCTTTAATAATTTCTATC
Source organism: Erysipelothrix sp. (assembly GCA_012512455.1). GTDB lineage: Bacteria > Bacillota_I > Bacilli_A > Erysipelotrichales > Erysipelotrichaceae > JAAZEC01. Next base: position 23,355 of record JAAZEF010000014.1, on the reverse strand, counting down.
ATTGCTGCTTATTTAATCCTCAAAGTATCACAATCTTCAATCATTAGTGGGGATGCTATGATTGGTATTATTTCTAGTTCTGCTTTAGCAATTGGTGTTGTTGTCATCCAATTACGTGGTATCAATGCTGATATCTCGAGCTATATGTTTGGTAGTATTCTTGGGGTTAATAATCGTGATGTTGTCATTGCGGTAATTATGAGTATCCTGGTGGTCGTAAGCTTTGTCTTGATGTATCATCGCTTATTTGCGATAACTTTTGATGATTCCTTTTCAAAAGCAGTTGGCTTAAAAACAGATCATTACAATAGTGCTCTGGCTATTCTTAGTGCCATTGTGATTGTGGTAGGCATGCGTCTTATGGGGGCCCTTTTAATTAGTGGCTTAATTATATTTCCGACAATTATTGCGATGCGTTGGTTTAATTCATTTAAGTCGGTTACCATTTCCACAGCCTTCTTTGGTGTTATTAATTATACGATAGGACTTATTTTAGCTGCACAATTGAATACACCAACTGGTGCGAGTGTTATTTTAGTGAATTTAACAGTCTTATGTGTGAGTTTAATGCTTACTAAACTCTTAAAATTATAATTGACATTCAAATAGTGTCATGCAATTGTAAGTGAGATAATTCTTTAAGTTTGTACAGAGATGCAAACAAGAATAAAAAACATAAAGAGACAAAGTGGGTCTCTTGAGCTGATTTTTTCTGGGCAATCTCTGTATAAAGAGATTGTTTTTTTATGAAAAGGAGGGCACTATGACCCATTTAAAAAATGTATCAGGCTATTTACCTGATGAAAACCCACCGTTAGGAAAACTGATTTTATTCGCATTACAACAAATTGTAGTAATGTTTCCAGCAACCGTAATTGTTGCGCTGTTGACTGGATTTCACATCTCTACCACTTTGTTTGCTTCAGGTTTCGCGACACTTTGTTTCATCATAGTAACTAAAGGACAAATTCCTTTGTACTACGGTTCAAGCTTTGCTTATTTATCCGCCATTGTTTCTGTGACAGGTTTCAAATATGCTGCAGGATCAGTCGCAACTTCACCGGATGAAATGATTCGCATCGCTCAATTTGGTATTGTAATGTCAGGATTTGTTTCTATCATTGCTGGTGTTATTATTAATCGTTTTGGTAAAGACACAATTGATAAAATCTTACCACCAACAGTTACAGGTAGTATTGCCATGATTATTGGTCTAACGTTAGCTGAGAATGCCATCTTAGATGCCGCTCCGTTTATTGAAGGACTTAACAATAATCCTGATACACAACTGGTGTGGATTGTGTCATTAGTTACCCTGTTCTCTACTATTTTCTTTAGTGTATATATTAAGCGTGGTGTCCTTTCACAGATTCCAATATTGCTAGGGCTCACTGCAGGTTATATTACAGCCTTCATTGTTCAACAAGTAACAGGCATCACTTTCTTCCACTTTGATATTGTCCAAGGTGCTATTGTTCAAATGCCACACTTCACACTACCTAAAGTCAGTTGGCCTGCATTGTTTGCGATAATGCCTATTGCGATTGCGACAATCCCAGAGTCGACAGCTCATATCTATCAATTAGATATTTATGTCAATCAATTGTCTAAGAAAAAGAAGACTGGCAAAATTTATAAGATAAAAGAAAAATTAGGTCTTAACTTAATTGGTGATGGTCTAGGGGATATTGTCTCAGGAATGATTGGTGGACCTGCTGGTACTAACTATGGTGAAAACATTTCTACGATGGCTATTTCTAAAAACTTCTCTATCGCAGTTCTATTGGCAGCGGCAGTCATTACAATGATTATTTCATTCTTTACACCGCTAATTAACCTCATCTATTCTATACCTAAGCCTGTCATTGGGGGACTTGAGATTTATCTCTTTGGTGTCATTGCTGCTCAAGGCATTGCGATATTTATGGATCGTAAGGTTAACATGTTTGATTCAAAGAACTTAGCAGTCATCGCTGTAATCCTAATTGTAGGGTTAGGTGGTAATTCAGCCTTTGGTGGAATGATTCCTTTCTTTGGTTTACAAATGCCTACTATCGCGACAGCGGCTATCTTAGGTATTGGACTAAATATCTTATTAAGTATTGGTCATAAAAAAGAAAAAGATACGTCGACTGACATATCTTCATAATTTATTAGATGGTGCACCAGGCGAGACTTGAACTCGCACGATTTTACTCACACGCCCCTCAAGCGTGCGCGTCTGCCTATTCCGCCACTGGTGCAACTTTAGTGCTCTAATATTGTATCACATAATTTTTAAAAAGAAAGATATTATTTAAAAGACCCTACTTGTCACAAGTAGGGTTTTAATCATTTTCTATGACTCCTGTATAGAGTTGATAATAAGTGCCACTTTTGGCCCTCAGAGATTCATGATTTCCACGTTCAATGTTTCTACCTTGATCTAAGACCATAATGACATTAGAGTTTTTAATAGTACTTAAACGGTGCGCAATAACAAACGTAGTTCGTCCGTGCATCAATTTATCCATCCCCTCTTGTACTAAGCGTTCAGTTTGGGAGTCAATTGATGAAGTGGCTTCGTCTAAAATAAGAACAGGTGAATTGGACAAGGCTGCACGTGCTATTGATAACAATTGACGTTGACCTTGAGACAGTGATGAGCCACCATGAGTTAGAATTGTATCGTAACCAAATTCTAGATGCTTAATGAAGCTGTGTGCATTGGCTAGCTTTGAGGCCGCAATTACTTCTTCACGAGTTGCTTCTGGTCTAGCATATTTAATATTCTCTTCAATAGTTCCTGTAAAGAGATTTGTATCTTGTAATACGATTCCTAATGATCTTCTAAGGTCATCCTTTTTAATTAATTTAACATCGATGCCATCGTAGGTAATGGAACCTTCATTGATATCATAGAAACGATTGATAAGATTAGTAATGGTAGTTTTACCGGCTCCGGTAGCTCCTACAAAGGCAATCTTCTCTCCTGGTTCTGCGTATAAATTGATGTTGTGTAATACTGGTTTACCTTCTTCATAAGCGAAAGTGACATCATAGAAGCGTACATCTCCAATTAATTTAACATAACGTACATTTCCATCAACATCTTGGTGTTTCCAAGCCCAAGTATTTGTCTCTTCTGTAGTTTCTATTAAATTACCATCTTCTAATTCTTGGGCATTGACAAGAGTAACATGCCCTTGATCTACTTCTGATTCTTCATCTAATAATGCGAAGATTCTTTTAGATCCAGCCATGGCCATGATGACAGAATTAAGTTGTTGAGATATTTGGTTGATGGGACCCATGAAGGATCTGTTGAGTGTTAGAAATGAAGCAAGTCCACCTATGGTAATTGCTGACCAACCATTAATAGAGAGGATGGCACCGATGGTGGCTACTAAAACATATGAAATGTGTCCTAAGTTTGCGATGATTGGATTTAAGATATTGGCAAACTTATTGGCATTGTATGAACTTTCGAATAAATCATGATTTATTTTTTCAAAACGTTCTATGGCTTTATCTTCATAATTAAAGACTTTGACGACACGAGCGCCTTCCATCATTTCTTCAATATAACCATTTTCAACTCCAAGCATCTCTTGTTGGACCGTGAAATACTTTCCTGATTTGCCCATGATGTTTACTAACACCAACTGCATCACACCGACCATTAGTAATGTGACTAGTGTGAGTGGGATGTTGAGTACTAACATGGAGATAAGGACGGCTACTATTGTTATGAATGAGACAAAGAATTGAGGAATACTTTGAGAAATAACTTGTCTAAAGGTATCAATATCATTGGTATAGAGACTCATAATATCACCATGAGCATGGGAGTCAAAATAACCTATAGGTAGCGACTGCATATGTGAAAATAAGTCAGTTCGCATGCTTTCCATGGTCCCTTGAGATATGATAACTAGCATCTTTTGATAAATGAAGTTTGCTATTACACCTACTAAATAAATCACTGCCATAATTGAGAGTGCTTGTAATAGAGGTGTAAAGTCTTTGTTGTTGGTTCCAATTAAGGGTTGGATATAATCATCGATTAAAGTTTGTAGAAATAATGAAGATGCGACAGAGGCCATCGATGAGATAATAATGCCGATCAATACAACGATATATAGTTTCTTATATTTTGAAAACACATAGTTTAATAATCTTTTAAGAGTCTTCATATCTAATTTTCTACCATCAGTTGGCGAATGTTTAGTTCTTTGGCTCATCTTCATCACCTCTTTTCTGTGTTTCGTACACCTCTTGATAGAGCGTGTTGGTCTTTAGTAAATTGTCATGGGTATCTAGACCGCTGACTTTTCCTTCATCTAAGACTAATATTCTGTCCGCATCTTGAATTGATGAGATACGTTGAGAAATAATAATTTTTGTGACATCTGGTAGTGTCTTTTTGAGTTCTTCTCTAATACTCATGTCTGTTTTGGTATCTACTGCACTGGTACTATCGTCTAGTATTAAAACTTTTGGTTTCTTTAATAGGGCACGTGCTATCGTCATTCTTTGTTTTTGTCCACCTGAGAAGTTAGTTCCTCCTTGTTCAACAGGTGACTCATACTGTTGAGGAAGTGGGTCAATGAATTCATCTGCGTGAGCGATACGTGAAGCTTCTTTAATTTCTTCTAAAGTTGCCTCTTGATTTCCCCAGCGCATATTGTCACTGATAGTTCCCGAGAATAGAACATTCTTTTGTAGAACCATCGCTACCGCATCTCTTAAAGTTTCAACATCATAGTCTCTGACATCGACACCATCGACTAGAACTGCCCCTTGCGTGACATCGTATAAACGAGGGATCAAACTAGTTAGCGTTGTTTTACTGGAACCAGTTTGTCCGATAATTCCGATGGTTTCTCCGGATTGAATAGTAAAGTTAATATCATTTAACACATACTTATCTGTTCCTTCGTAGTAACCAAAGGATACATTTCTAAATTCAATCTCACCACTATTTATTTCATACTTAGGATTGTTGTGATTAGTAATTGTTGGTTCTTCGTCTAATACTTCGACAATTCTTTTGGCAGAGGCTCCTGACATGGTTAACATGACAAAGATCATTGATAACATCATAAGGCTCATTAAAATATTGGTTGTGTATGTGAACATACTCATGAGTTCACCGGTCGTCATTGAGCCATAACTTACGAGTTGTGCCCCAAACCAACTGAGCAATAACATAATGGTGTACATTGTCAGCTGCATGATGGGTGAGTTGAAGACTAAAATATTTTCTGCTTTTCTGAATGCCTTTCTTAAATTACTAGCAGAGATATAGAACTTGTTTTTCTCATGTTCTTCTTTAACATAAGCTTTAACGACACGTATGTTACTTACATTTTCTTGGATACTAGCGTTTAAATCATCATACTTTTGGAAGGCCACATTAAAAATAGGCATAACTTTTGAGATCATTAAAACTAAGACGACACTTAAAAATATCATGGCGTATAAAAAGACCATCGCGAGTTCACCATTAATATAGAATGTCATGAACATGGCGACTATTAACATGAGTGGTGCTCTGACCATCATTCTTAAGGACATTTGATATGCATTTTGTACGTTAGTGGAATCTGTCATCATCCTGGTGACTAAACTTGATGTTGAGAATTTATCGATATTGGCAAAAGAAAATGATTGTATTTTCTTAAACATACTGTTTCTTAAGTTTTTGACGAATCCCGCAGAAGCATATGCGGCATAGGTGCCACTAAGGGTACCGAATAATAATGAAAAACTGACAATTATGAGCATGAGAGCTCCGTAGGTGAAAACGGCTTTTAAGTCTTGTTTGGCGATGCCTTGGTCGACAATAAAGGCCATCAAAAAAGGTAACATTAATTCTAAGAGAACTTCACCGACCATAAATAATGGTGATAAAATGGACTCCTTTTTATAATCTTTGACTTCATTTAGTAATTTACGTATCATATTCTACCTCTTCTAAATTCCTTTTTATTTGATCTATCACACTAAAAAATACCTTCAAATCTTCTGAAGAAACATCTTTGACTAACATTTTTTCTGTTTTTTCTATATGTTTATCCATCTCATCGATTAATGAGAGGGTTTTATTTGTGATAACAATTTCTTTCATTCGACCATCAGCTTCTACTCTCTTTCGTAAGAGATACTCTTCTCTTTCTAAAATGTTTAGAATCTGAGATGCTGTGGATCGTCTTACTTTTAAGTGTTTCTCAATATCTTTTTGAAACACTTTATCTTGTGCCTTATAAATATATAACAACACATGGACTTGGACATGTGTTAATTGCTGGGAATGATGTATGCGAGTTGCTTCCATTCTTTGATGTAATAACTGTTGAATTTCTCGCAATTCTTTTCCGATCTTTTTTGACATAATCCACCTCCTAAAATGTTAGGGCACTAACAATGATATGATGGACGACACAATATGTCAACAACCATGATTAATAAAAACTCATCGACATAAAGATGGCTCTGAGTTTAACGTTTATTCTATATTATATTGGCGTCCCCTGTAGGAATCGAACCTACAACTAAACCTTAGGAGGGTCTTGTAATATCCATTTTACTAAGGGGACAACGACTTGTTTATTATAAACAAACCAAATAAAAAGCTCAAGGGAGAAACTTGAGCTAGAATGTGCTTGTTAGAAAGGAAGTTCAATATTATTCAGGAGGAAACTGTAATAGCATTGACAACAAGCTTGTCTGTTTCTATGAAACTAATTACAGTTTACATCTCTTTTGAAAATATGTCAACTATTCGATGTAAAATAACTCAATCTTTATGAAAACATTTTCATAAACTCGCCATAACCCTCTTTTTCCATATCCTCATAAGGGATAAAAGTTAACGCTGCGGAGTTCATACAATAGCGTAAACCGCCCTTGTCTGTGGGACCGTCGGTAAAGACGTGCCCTAAATGACCACTATTGGATCGTACTTCGATTCGGTGCATCCCAAATGAGGTATCTTTGACTTCTTTTAGTTTGACTATTGGTTTTGTGAAACTTGGCCACCCACAATGAGCATCAAATTTGTCTTCTGATGAAAACAAGACTTCTCCTGATACTTTGTCTACATAAATTCCTTTTTCAAAATGTTGATCATATTCATTATTGAATGGTGCTTCGGTCCCATTTTCCATGATGACGTTATATTCTAATGCGCTTAATTGTGATAAATCTTTCTTTTTCATCTAATCACCTCTATACTTATTATAAGCCTTGTGTCCCTATTGACTATCAATTTGACTTATAATCTTTTATGAAGGAGAAAGAGAATGACTAATTTATTGATTCAAGAAAAATACTTAATTCCAGAAAATATAGAACACCTAAAAACCTTAGGTTATAATGTATTGCCTCTTACCCCAGATATGATCATTGATAAGAGTTGGCCTGAAGTATTATGTGTGGGCAACTCCTTTGATTTGAGTGAGCCCCAATCTTATCCAAACTTAAGGTTTGTTCAACTCTTTAGTGCTGGCTATGATAAAGTAAATATCGAGCTTGCGACTAAACACAATATCATTGTCTCTAATGCTAGAGGAGCTTATTCAGTCCAAATTGCAGAGTATGTTTTGGCGCGTTTATTGAGTGTGTATAAAAAGGAACGAGAATTTGAAAACCTTCAAACAAGTGCTACGTGGAATCAAAGAATCCAAATGAAATCACTAGTTGACCAAAAAGTTGCGATATTGGGTACTGGTAGTATTGGTCAAGAAATTGCTAAGCGTTTAATACCATTTGAAACTCATCTGACCGGGTTTAATACCGATGGTAGACTTATCACTTACTTTGATGAGGGACAAAAACTTAGTCAATTGAAGGATACTATTCAACACTTTGATATTGTAATTATTTGTTTACCACTAAATAACGAAACACATTATCTATTTAATAAGGAACTTCTATTGAAGATGAATGAAGAAGCTTCTTTAATTAATATTGGACGGGGTCCTATTATTGTTGAAGATGATCTTATTGATATTCTTGATTCTCATTTACACGCTGTAATTCTAGATGTCTTTGAAAATGAACCCTTATCTAAAGACAGCCCTTTATGGCATCATCCTAAAGCTTATCTAACTTCACATGTTTCTTTTAATGATAATACGACCACTACTGTGCGTAATAATTTGATTATGAGTAACTTAAAAAATTATATTGAAAAACAATCCTTATTAAATAGAATTAATTGAGCATTGTAATTGATAATCATTATCAAAATTGGTATTATATACCTATGAGGAGGAGATATATTATGGCAAAGAAACATGTAGATTATTTAAACAAGTTAGTAGGAAGTTTTGGTGTTTTATACATTAAATTACATCAACACCATTGGTTTGTAAAGGGACCTAAATTCTTTGAGGCTCATGAAAAATTTGAAGAGCTTTATGATGAAACTACAGCGAACCTTGATGAGGTCGCAGAAAGAATGCTTCAATTAGGTCAAGAACCTATTTCAACATTAAAAGAATTCTTAGATCATTCAGTGATCAAGGAAACAGAGTTCAAGAATGTTACTGATGCGACTGAAATGTACAAGTCAGTTCTTGAAGACTTTGAAACATTGAACAAGATTTATCAAGATGGATTTGAATTATTTGAAGGTGATGAAGTAACTACCGACTTATTGGTTGGACTTCAAGAAGCTGTTCAAAAACACATCTGGATGATTGGTGCTTACTTAGCTTAATACACTTAAAGGAAACGTACAGTTTCCTTTTTTTATTTTACAAATTCAATTAAATAGAACTCGACATCTCTTCTATCAGAAAACGGTGTATTACTTCCTACGACAATAAATTGGTCCTCCGCAATTACTTGTAAACCTATTATTTCTTGAAGACCAATTTCTTCTTTAAGATTACGTGTTTTAATTTCATAGCGCGATGATATTTGAGCCATTTTTAATTCATAATCAGAACTAAAACCTAGCCACGTATTTTGATTTAGAAAATTAACAAAATAAATAGGAACTCTTTCTTCTGTATCAATCAATTTAAAGGTCTTATCTGATGGATGATACCAATAGTAATTTTCTTCTTCAAATTCACTTCGTATTTCAGTGACAAAAATTCGATCTCGTATGGGTAATGCGCTACGAAACTCCCCTTCCATCCAAGGCGATGTATCTAGTGTATCTTCTGCTGAATACAACAATTGAGTGCTAACAAAACTTCCATAATATTCAAAGCTTATATTAATTAATGTAATATCATTTCCATTAGAAAGTAATCCGTCGGGAATTGCCATACTCGTCTCAGTCATTTGTGACTGCCATGCGATTTCAACTGAATCTGTAATTTGATAAAGAATATTATAAAAATCAATCGAATTAATTAAAAAGAATAAACCATTATCAGTTTTAACTAACCGATTACTTTGACTCATTGGCAATGTTGCTATCTCTAAAACAACACTTTGTTGTTCTGTATCCCAATCCTTAAAGAGTATCGTTTTGACTCGATATGAATCATCACCCTCTTCCATTTCAATTGAATAACTAAGTAAAGCGTAAGTCACATCATCCCACTCAGCAATCGATAGTGATATTAAATTATCTCCTGTGGACTCTTTGCTAATAATATCTAAACTTTCAAAATCCAAGACAGCGAGCTCCGTTTTTATTATTTCTCCCATATTTTCATAATCAAAAACACTTAAATAAAGCTTATCATTATGAATCTCTTGTATCGAATAAATTTCTTCATTATCATCTATCACATGACTAAAATCTAAGGGAGTAACTTTCAACCCTCTATCGATATAATCAATTTTTTGAGTTGACCAGCATCCACTCAGAGTACTGATGACTAACATTAATAAGAGAGCTCTAATTTTCTTGACCATTATATTCTCCATCATCGTATTTATTCTAGTTTATCATAATCTATCATTGATTATAAAAAGAATATAAGAAAAAACTCACTGATTAGTGAGTTTGATTGTTTAATGGTGGACTCTAAGGGATTTGAACCCCTGACCCCCTGCACGTCAAGCAGGTGCTCTCCCACTGAGCTAAGAGTCCAAGTGCTCATTTATGATAACAAACATAGCACTAAAAGTCCATCCTAAAAGTAAAATCTTTAATAATTGTTGTGCGACATATTTCTTAACGAATGGAAATATTGAATGACGATAAATAATAAGGTCCAAATTCCATAGGTTGCTATGAACAAGATTGTTATTTGATTGAGATTGTTAAACCAAAGCTGAAATAGATAATTAATTATGATCACTATCAACAGAGACAACAGAAAACGAATATACCATTGTTTTTTATCCCAAACCCAAAGAAGTGGCAACCCAACGAAAAATATCTGAATAGCCATTAATGATGTAATCACCACTTGTTTCCAATCATATGAAAATAAGATAGTGTTTGATAGAAAATCATTTCTAAATGCTTCACTAAAAATTGAACCAACCAATGAAACAAAGAGTCCCAATATCATCAACAATACAAATGACAATATTAAATAAACAATCACCATACCTAATGAATACCAGAAGCGTTTTTTCTTTGAAATCTTATACTTTTCATTAACAATCTGATTACCAAAGACATTAAATGACATTGCCAGAAGAATCCACCACAGTGAACTATCGGTAAACTCAGATAAGAAATGTGTTGTTAATGACAAAGATTGTGACAATTGAAAGACAATAAATAAGACAAAGGACCACACAAACCATCGTCCAGTAGACTTTGATGAGCCATTATCTTTCACAAGATAATTATGAAATTTCATTATCTCTGACATAAACTTACTCCCTATTTATGACGACGACCAGGAATACCTGGATGTGTCATTTTCATAAGGTCCAAGACCTCATCCAACTCACTCTCACTCATAATTTCTTTCTCTAAAATAAGCTCACGCATTTTCTTATTCTCACGCATTGCCTCTTTAGCAAGCTCTGAAGCTTTTTTATACCCAATATGAGGTGCCAGTGCAGTCGCTGGTGCAGAAGATATTTCAACCAACTCCTCACATCTTTCACGATTGGCCTCAATTCCATCAATGCAATTAACACGTAATGTCTCACAAACATTCGTCAATATTTGAATAGATTGAAACAGATTATAGAATAGTACTGGCTCAAACACATTCAACTCTAATTGACCAGCCTCTGCCGCCTTAGTAATCGTCACTTGATTACCAAACACTTGGAAACACACTTGATTAGTTACCTCTAAAATAACTGGATTCACTTTACCAGGCATAATCGATGAACCCGGCTGCATCTCAGGCAATCTAATCTCACCCAAGCCTGCCTTAGGACCTGAGGCCATCAATCTGAAATCTGAACTCATCTTAGATAACGAAGTCGCAAACGTATTCAATGAAGAATGAGCCCATACTAATGGATCCACATTACGAGTCCCATCCACTAAATCAACTACCGAAATAACATCAATACCCGAAATATCAGATAATGTTGAGACAGACAAGTATCTAAAGTTTTCATCCGCATTAAGACCCGTACCTACCGCTGTAGCCCCTAAATTAATCGCTCTCAATGCTTGAAAAGACTCTTGAATACGATTAAAATCACGACTAAACGCAGACGCATACGCATGAAACTCCTGAGATAATCTTATCGGAACCGCATCCTGTAAATGAGTTCTACCCAATTTAATAACATCATCAAACTCTTCTGCCTTTTTCAATAAAGTGTGTCTTAAGAGTTTAATCTCTGCTAATAAATCATCAATCAAATAAATAGCAGTTAACTTACCAGCTGTCGGATACACATCATTAGTCGATTGAGAATAATTAATATGATCATTAGGATGAATGAAACCATACTCACCTAGAGGATATCCTGCTAACTGACTCGCTCTATTGGCAATCACTTCATTCGCATTCATATTCACTGAAGTACCTGCCCCACCTTGGATCATATCGGTCACAAAATCATCATCAAATTGACCTGCAATCACTTCATCACAAGCTGCCTTAATATACTTAAAACGCTCATCATCAAGATGACCTAAACGATTATTGGCAATCGCACAAGCTTTCTTAGTCATTCCCAACGATTTAATCATTTGTTGAGGAATTCTTTGACCCGTAATATTAAAGTTATTAAGCGAACGTGCTGTTTGAGAGCCATAATAGGCACTCACTGGTACTGTATATTCACCAATTGAATCAACTTCAATTCTAAATTTGTCTGTCATTTCTTTATTTCCCTTCTAATCATCAAAAATACTCAACCCAATTTGTTCCATAGGCTGATTCAAAACAAACTGCTGGTTTTTCAAATAAAAACCACCACCATAACTCATCTCAGGTCTAACTCCATTAATCAAAATTACCTCAGAGCCTAAGTTTTTACACTGTAAGCGATATTTACTCATGACTTCATTAAACCATTCCTGTGGACTGCTATTTATTAAGATTGGCCACAAGACTAGAGATGACCTTGGATTCTCAATATCAAATCCCTCATCACCCAATACAACTGAAAATTCACGATGATTAAGCTCAAATGTTTCACTATTACCCACACGATGTTTTAATAATAGACTCCCATCTTTATCAAAGACAACATATGAGTTATGATTCTCTAACATCAAGCCTATCCCAAATGGCACATCATAGTTAACGGCTAACATCTTCAGTTGAAAAAAGCCTACCGATTCCTCTGTAAAATTAAGTTCTCCTAGAAATAATTCACTAAACAACAACAATTCAACTCGCTGTTCCTTAGCTTTCATTAGCGTTTTCTCAATACTCATTAAATTCTTTTGAAAATCATTACCATATGATTCCACTAAACCTAATGCATATTTCATTATGTTTTTTGATCAAAGACATGATGACATTTGGGACAGGTCACACTGACTTTGCCTCGTTTTTTCGGAACTCTCAACTGTTGTTGACAGTTAGGACATTTAAAATATTTATAAGTCGATCTGTTAGAAAATCTATTTGTGTATCTTCTAAAAAATGCTCTAATTTTATATTTGAAATTTAAATAATGATGATTCTCACGTGAACGTTGAATCTTTTTCTTGGAAAAGAAACGATACACGATTGTGATTAACAACAATGACATCAACGTATACGAGACGACCACCACTATTTGAATCTTAGAAAATGTTCTAATCAATAATAAGACTAAATAACAACCGGCTAAAAAATTATTTAACTGATCTTGCCCATAACGATAACGCATAAAACGCTCAAATTTGGACATCATATTTACTAACCAACGCTTCATATTTATATCACCCCTGTAACATAGTTATTGTATCACTTATTACACACAATTAAAGGTTAATCTTATCAATGTCATTTCATGCTATGATAATATTATCTAAAGCGAGGAAAAAAACATATGAAAAAAATATTAGTTATTTTATTAATGACGCTACTATTAATTAGTTGTCAAAAAACTTCTAACAATAATTTAAACAACAACAATGCTAACAATGACAACAACACTGAGAAACCACCTGTTGTCGTTGAAGAAGAACCAGAGTACTCAAAATTTGATGGTCATCTTTTAGAAGAGGATGAGACTGAAGACAAACGTATCTTTGCGGTCATGTTCGATAATTCGAAAGCTGCCCGCTGGCAAGCTGGTTTATCGAAGGCTTCCATCGTTTATGAAATTCGTGTCGAATCTAACATTACCCGTTATTTAGGAATTTTTACTACCAATGAAGATGTGACAGTGGGACCAGTTCGTTCAGCTAGACCTTATTTTGTTCAAACCGTCGCAGAGTATGGAGCTACTTATGCTCACTTTGGTGGCAGTACTGAAGGGATGGACAAAATTAGTCAACTCAATATCTCTAGTATCAATGGTCTGACTCATGATGGTACCGTTTATTATCGTACGTCTCATAAAATTGCTCCTCATAATGCCTATACATCCCTACATACTCTTAATGAAAGAGCCAATGATTTTGACTACCCATCTACTAATACCTTTAATGGTTTTAGCTTCTATCTTACAGCACAGTCTTTAGGCGGCAATCCCGCAACTCAAGTAACAATAGATTATGGTTCAAATCCTACCCGATATGAGTATGATGATTCAACTCAACTTTATCATCGTTATAAAGATGGTATCTTACATCTTGATGAAACAACAGAAGAACCACTTGAGGTTTCTAATATTATCATTCAACATGTTTCAACAGCCATTGCTCCTAACAATGTTCATAAGATTTTAGGTAATGTGGGTAATGGAACCGGATATCTTGTGAGTCATGGTGAAGTTATTGAGATCACTTGGAGTAAAGACAGTGAAACAGCTTCGACCATCTTCTTAGATATGGATGGCAATCCTATTACACTTAATGCGGGGCAAACATGGATCCAATGGATTGAAGAGTCAGCGTTTATTGAGTTTGAGTAATTATTGATATACCGCTATCATTATCCTTAGAATTTTGATATAATTACTGGGTGTAGGAGGTAATTATTCAACCATGTTTAAAAAAGATGATGTCATTATGCATTCGAAGTCTGGAGTGTGTCGTATCCTTTCAATTAAGAAAAATGTGAACGATTCAGATCCCCGAGCTAAGTACTATGAACTTGAACCAGTTTACACCAAAGGCACTACAATCTTAACTCCGGTTGATAACGATCGTATTTTCTTACGTTATCTCTATTCTAAAGAAGAACTCGAGAGTATGATACAACAGTTACCTTCACTTGTCTTAGAATGGGAAGATGACCAAAAAGCTCGTAAAACAATCTCTGATAAAGTTATTAATTCTGGAGATTTAGAACAACTACTTGAGCTTGTCGCAACTCTTTATGTCAAAGATAAAGAACGTAAAGAAGCTGGTAAGCAACTTAATATCGCAGATCAACAGAACTTGAAATACGCAACGAATCTTATCAATGAAGAATTCGCCTATGTCTATGATGTAAATATTGACGTGGTTGAAGACTTTATTAGAGACCTAATTAATCCTAAGAAAAAGAAAAAAGAATAAGTCCACTGCGCCCGTGGCGCAATGGATAGCGTATTTGATTCCGATTCAAAGGGTTGTAGGTTCAATTCCTACCGGGCGCGCCAATGATGAAAAACAACACGTTCCACCTCAATGGAACGTTTTTTTATATATAAATAATCTTAAATAAGTTAGGATACTGTTTCCTTTTCTCACTAAAATACTTTCCTTGTTTCATCAATCGTTTCTCTTCATTGGTCAGATTTAAACTAATTGTCTGTATTAACTTATGATGATTTCTAATCGCCACTAACAACTCATGAGACAAATCGAAATTGTACTGACAACAAAAACGCAATGCCCTAAACATTCTTAATGGATCCTCTTGAACACTCTGTACAGAATCTTGTACTGTCGTTAATAACATACAATCTAAATCCTTTTGACCATCCAATAAATCAACTATACCTCTATTTTGGTGATAACAAATCGTGTTCACACGAAAATCTCTACGCATTAAATCCTCTTCTAAAGTATCCACAAACTCTACTTTATAAGGATAACGATTATGATGTTTATAGAAATCTTTTCTAAAAGTTGTGATAGAAATCCAACGCTCATCAAAGTATATTTTAACATTACCAAAAGTTACACCTTTGGTATCAATTTCCAAATCTTTGAAGCTATCAATGACCTGTTGAGGTTTCATTTTAGTAACAATATCAATATCTTGATATTCCAATCCTAACAAATAATTGCGGACTGCTCCTCCCACAAGATATGTTTCCTCTTCAATAGAGGTTAAATACGATAAAAGTAATGACAAACAAGGATTATCCTTCAACATACAATCAACCTTCTTCTTATGATAATTATCTTGAATTAATCATTGAAAGTCAATAACCAAAGTTTAAACCAAGTGCTGATAATTGTTCCCACTCACCAGTCACATTATTCTTTATCTTAAGTGGTTCTAATTGGACTTCTCTAAGTCCATATTGATACCCTTCAAACCAGTATTCATTCTCTTGATGAAACTTTGGATCATTAATCATAAGTACTAAGTAAGTCTTTCCAACTTCCATCTCAATATCTCCATCCCATCTAGAGATAATTTTAGTACCCTTAAGCGAATCAACATCAACATTATTTTCTTTCTGTAGTCTTGTAACCTTTTCTGAAGCATTAGATGCCTTGATGTACTCTTCATAGGGTAATATTCCACCAAATCTTCTATAAGTTATTTTCTTAGCCAATAACTCACCCTTTAAATTCTCAATGACACTCGCCTCACCATAAGTATAGGGTAGATCATATTCTTTGGTCATGGGATACCAGTTTGAATAGTTCACAGAATTTATTCTCACGATCGCGACAACATCAATGATTTCATCAATCGCTTTTTGTAAGCCAACAGGTGTATCTAAAGCATAAGCGAGATCTCCTGAAATAGATTCAACTATTATATTTTCGGCTAATACTTCATAATCATTTTCTAATTCAACTGTATCAGGCACTTTATTGATAACCTGACAACCTAGCAATAACATCAAACTCAATACAGAAGTCAGTAAGATTCTTAACTTTCTCATAGTCATTCTCCTCAATTTGATTGTACTTACTTGTTATTTATATAATAACTCCCCCCCAAAAAATCAACTTCTATTATCAAGACAAATAAAAAACCCACTAATTAGTGGGTGAAATTGTATATGGTGGAGCTTATCGGACTTGAACCGATGACCCCTTCACTGCCAGCGAAGTGCTCTACCAACTGAGCTAAAACCCCATATGCTAAACAATTATGACACAAACCAACTTTTATTTCAATCCTTACTTAAAAGGATTATAATACTCATAGAGGTGATTTCATGAGAGTCTTAATTATCGAAGACGATAAAGTTCTTGCCACCAGCATATCTCAATTATTAAATGATCATAAAATTCCAAGCGATGTCTCTAATGATGGCCTTGAAGGTTTAGAATATGCTCGCAGCAATAGTTATGATGTCATAATTTTAGATGTCATGTTACCACGAATGAATGGGCGTGAGATTATTAAAACTTTGCGCTTAGAACAAATTAATACGCCCACTCTCTTTTTAAGTGCCAAAGATACCATTGATGATAAGGTTTTAGGCCTTAATTTAGGAGCCGACGACTACCTTAGTAAACCATTCAATGTCACTGAACTAGTTGCTCGTATTCAAGCATTAGGACGGCGTAAAAACGAGATACTACCAGATGAACTTCAAGTAGGTGATTTAATCCTAAATAAGAATACCCATGTGTTATCATCTAATAATTTAGAAGTTGAATTAGGTGCTAAAGAATATCTAATCTGTGAATTACTTATGACCAATCCTCAACAACTGTTTTCAAAAGAGAGTATCATCCAAAAAGTATGGGGCTTTGATAGTGAAGTAGACGATAATAATGTAGAAACCTATATTTCTTTTATCCGCAAAAAGATAGCCTTTCTTAAATCAAATGTTTCCATAAAGACAATTCGTAAAAGTGGTTATCACTTGGTAGTAAATAATGATTAAAAGATTAAAACGTAATTTTATATTAACCTTTATGTTCTTTATAACTATCCTTCTGTTAGTTATTCAAGGGTCTTTTTATATCGCCAATCGCTATGATACCTATGTAACCCATGAAAGAATTCTTAACCAAGCCTTGGGACTAGGTAATCCTCTCGATGAAACCATCTTAAATAACTATAATATATTGACCGCAGAAATAAATGACCCCTTAAATTTAATTACCATTTCAGCCAATCAATGGGATCAAAGTGATGAAGACATTATCGAAATGATAGAATATGCGATAGAAAATGATGATAATTCTGGAATATTATCACAATATAATGTTCAATTCTCTACAAATGAAACACCCTTTACTAAGACGTACGCCTTTATTGATTTAACACTTTCAAAGCAATCACTAAGATCTGTAATGTTTTGGATGATCATCGTCAGTGCCTTGATATGGAGTGTGTCCTTTTTAGTAGCTTATTACTTCGCTAGAAAGGTCGTACAACCTGTTAAGCATTCCATGGAACAACAACAACAGCTTGTTTCCAACTTATCTCATGAACTCAAGAATCCTTTAGCAATCATTTCTTCAAATGTGGAAATCTTAGCTTCAAACTCCACCAATGAACAAGAAAAGTGGATTGGCTATATTCAAGATGAAACACATCGGATGAAAGATTTAGTCTCATCAATGTTGTATCTATCACAAAGTGATGAGAATCTTCAACAAGTACCTCTTTCACCAATCAATTTAAGTGACATCTCACTACAAGTACTCTTACCATTAGAGGCACTAGCCTTTGAACAACAAAAAACTTTCCATATTGATGTCCAAGAGAATCTTTATATATTAGGTCATGAGGCCTTAATCAAACAACTAATCTCAATCTTAACAGACAATGCTTTTAAATATTCCAATGATAAGGGAACAATTACTGTTTCTATTAAACGACATCAACATCAAATAATTTGTGAAGTAAGTAATACCGGAGACACCATTGATCCTAAGGATGCTGTTCATATCTTTGAAAGATTTTATCGAAAAGATCCTTCACGCTCCTCTCAAGTTAGAGGATATGGACTAGGATTATCAATTGCCAAGGTCATTACCCAGCAACTTCATGGACAGATTGAATTTAAGTCAAAAGATAATATCAATCAATTTATAGTATCATTTCCTTCTATAAAAAAAGAAACTACTCTATCTTCGTAATTCCTTTTTCAATAGCTTCTGATTGTGCTTCTTTGACTCTCTCTTCACTTTCTCGCATAGAATATTCGCGAATTAAGTCCCCTATTTTTTCTATCGTATCATTACTCATGCCATGTTCCATATAATTGGCCTCAATTTCAGCACGATCAGCGTCAACTCCTAATATATGAATTAAAAAGCCTTTTAAGATTGAATATCTCATGTTTAATTCTTGAGCTATTTTTCGTCCTTTATCTGTTAAAAATATGTCTTGATAAGGTATCTGTGTCACATAGTTATGACCAATCAATGTTTTGATAGCACGATTGACTGATGGTTTTGAGACACACATCGCTTTCGAAACATCAATTGAACGCACACCATTGCCCTTATCTAAACGATAAATGGTCTCCAAATAGTCTTCTATTGATGGGGTCATTTCAATCTTCATGTCACTTCTCCTCTTGTTATCATTATATATGATAATTTTTTATCTAACAACCAGACAAGTGTTATAATGGCATATAAGGAGGCAACATGAAACATTATCGTAAAGAACTTACTTTTCACATTCCTAATCGTAGAGGACTCGTTAACATCACACGTGATTTCCAACAAGCCATCCATGCCAGTGGTGTCACTGAAGGTTTAGTATTAGTCAATGCCATGCATATTAGTGCTAGTGTTTTTATCAATGATGATGAGAGTGGACTTCACTTAGACTTTGAGAATTGGCTCGAAAAACTAGCCCCAGAGAAACCTTATGATCAATATCATCATAATGGCTATGAGGACAATGCGGATGCTCATCTGAAACGAACTATTATGGGACGTGAAGTAGTATGTGCTATTACAGAGGGTCGTTTAGACTTTGGACCATGGGAACAAATATTCTACTATGAACTTGATGGTCATCGTGATAAGCGAGTTTTAATTAAGATCATTGGGGCATAAAAAAAGACATCCTGAGATGTCTTTTTAGTTGGTTAATCTTTTCCGTTAAGTCCTAATTTCTTCATTCCCTCTACAATAAATAATGGAACGATTTGTAAGATTACAATCACAATCCAGTGTTGCATATCTAAGGGAACTAACTTAAAGATGTCTTGTACTGGTGGAACTAATAGTACGACTAACATCATAACAGCATTAATTACCACGGCTTGAATTAAGCGATGATTGACAAAGAATGTCTTAAATACTGATTGGTGTGGTGAATGGATATTAAATGAATGGACTAATTGACTAAATCCTAAGACCGCAAAGGCCATCGTTTGACCTTGTTCAACAGATCCACTTGAATAGCCAAGTTTACCTGCACCAAATAAGAAAGCAATAATTGTCAAAGTACCAATCATAATACCTTGATATAAAACTCGCCATGCCATATCTTTAGTGAATAATGTTTGAGAACGATCTGGTTGCTCATCCATAATATCTTCTTCAGCTGGATCGACACCTAATGCTAGAGCTGGTAAGGAGTCCGTTACTAAGTTAATCCATAAAATATGAATTGCTAATAATGGTGTTGGCCAATTGAATACTGTCGCAATCAATAGCGTAAATAATTCACCTGTATTACAGGATAATAGATATTGAATAGCCTTTTTAATATTTGTGCGAATACGACGACCTTCTTTAACTGCTGCTACAACAGTCGCAAAGTTATCATCCGTAAGCACCATATCTGAAGCACCTTTTGCTACTTCGGTACCCACGATTCCCATGGCTGCCCCAATATCAGCTTTCTTTAATGCTGGAGCATCATTTACTCCATCACCTGTCATAGCTACGATTTCACCATGACTCTTCCAAGCATCAATGATTCTCATTTTATGCTCAGGAGAAACACGAGCATAGACTCCAATGTTTTTAACTCTATTTGTTAACTCTTGATCACTCATATCATCTAATTCAGGACCAGTGATAACTTCTTGTCCATCTTCTAATAGACCAATTTCTCTTCCGATTGCTTCTGCAGTAACAGCATGGTCACCTGTAATCATAACGACACGGATACCGGCACGTTTACTTAAATAGATAGCTTCTTTAACTTCAGGTCTAGCTGGATCTATCATCCCGACTAATCCTACAAAAATTAGATTACTTTCTAGACCAAAGTCTCCATCTTTTACTTCACCTTCGACAGGTTTAATGGCACCTGCTAATACTCTTAGCGCATTGGAAGCCATGGATTCATTTTGTCTTTGAATATTTACTCTATCTTCTTGGGTAATTTCTCTTACAGTATCGCCATCTTGAATATGTGTACTGATGGATAGAATCTCATCGACTCCACCTTTCGCATGAACTACAGGTTGTCCATCTACAAGATTGACGGTAGTCATTCTTTTACGCGTGGAATCAAATGGTACTTCAGCGATTCTTTCAAAGTCACTGACACCTTGAGACCATTCTGACATAGCAGTTTCGGTAGGATCTCCGACCCATACACCATCTAAATAGCGAGAGTCATTACATAGATAAACAGTTCTTTTGAGTAAATCTTCATTGTTGTTTAATGTCCATGAATCTGTGACAGTCATTTTATTTTGAGTTAAAGTTCCTGTCTTATCTGAACAGATAACAGTGGTGGAACCTAATGTTTCAACTGATGGTAATGTTCTAATAATAGCATGTTGTTCGACCATCTTTTGGACACCCATAGATAATACGATAGTAGATACTGTGGGTAATGATTCTGGAATGACGGCTACCGCTAAGGAGACGGCTGTCATGAACATTTCAAATGGTTCTTTTCCATTAAAGACACCGATTACAAAGATACCAAATACCGCGATAATTGCGACGATACCTAATACTTTACCTAATTGGTTAAGTTGTTTTTGAAGTGGTGTTAGTTCAGTTTTAGTACTACTTAAAATACTGGCAATCTTACCAACTTCCGTATGCATTCCTGTACCTACAACGACACCTAGTCCTCTTCCATAAGTCACTTGTCCACTGGAGTAGGCCATATTGAGGCGATCTCCTAAGGGAGCTTTAATGTCAACTACTACCTCAGCGTCTTTGTCGACTGGGACGGATTCACCTGTTAAGGATGCTTCTTGAATTTTGAGGCTACTTGTTTTAGTGAGTCTTAGGTCTGCGTTGACTAAGTCTCCTGCTTCTAAGACAACAACATCACCTAATACAAGCTCTTCTGAGGGAATCGTTTTCTCGATACCATCACGGATTACTTTTGAGGTAGGTGCTGATAAGTCTTGGAGCGCTTGGAGCGCATTTTCAGCCTTGTTTTCCTGATAAACCCCTAGAATAGCGTTTAAGACAACGATGGCTAAAATAATTATCGCATCGATTGTTTCACCTAACATTCCTGAGATGAATGCTGCGATAATTAAGATGATAATCATCACATCTTTGAATTGGTCTAAAAATAACCAGAGAATTGAGCGTTTCTTTTCTTCTTCTAGTTTATTGGGACCAAATTTCTCAAGATTACTTTGAGCTTGGGTTGTGGTTAAACCTTCTTTGACATTCACACTTGTGGTGATATCGCTGAGTGGTTTGTCATACCAATTGAAATTCTGTTCCATATTTCCTCCATTTGCCTCTTGAAATAAAAAAGGCTTTATCACTGTGATAAAGTCTCAAGCTTCGATCACAATCCGGGCTGTTGCCGTGTTGACGGATGGTGACACCTTTTCAGGCCTTTACTCCCTTTAATACAAAGTAATTATACACTTTGTTTAGGATAGTTGTCAAATAGTATCCATCAAAAAAGCGAGTTAAATATCTCGCTTATTTCATTTCATTTATAAATTGGTGGACTGCTTCAAAGTCAATGTCACTATGGACATCTTCAACCACTTGAGCATATCTTAAAACATTATCTTTATCGACAATGAAGACACCACGTGCTAACAATCTAACATCTCCCATAACCATTCCATATTTCATTCCAAAGGATAAGTTAATTTGATCTGATACTGTGATTAAATTATCGATTCCTTGTGCGTTACGATAACGACTTAAAGCAAAGGGGGTATCACAGGAAATAGTGAGGACATTGACATCACCTAAGTCTTTGACCATCTCATTGAAATGGCTAGTTTGTAGGGCACAGACTGCGGTATCAATTGAGGGCACTACTGAATAAACACGGTGTGTACCATCTAAGTCAGTTGAATTAAAGTTTGTTAGATCATGTTTAATTCCATTAAAACTAGGTGCCTTTGATCCTATTTTTGGAGCAATTCCTAATAATGTTCTTTTTTCACCTAAAAAGGTCACTTCATTAACTCTATATTCCATTTAATTTCTCCTCCTAATACTTTACTATCATAACAAATTTTACCTATTTTTTTCAAAACATGCAATATAGTGAGCAATTCTCTTCAGTTTAGTTTATTATTAAAATATGAAATACCATAAACTAGTGAATAAACAATTTAAGAAAACAGTCAGACTTAGTGAATCTTTTGATGAGAAGAGTGTTCACCAATTTCGTGTGCAATTAAGAACCTTGAGAACCCTGTTATCGTTCATTGAATATGACTCCTCTATTTCAAAGAAATTAAGAAAAATTCATAAAGAGTACTCTTTTCTTAGAGACTTGGATGTTTTAATTAATCGTTGGCAACAAGTTAAACAACCCAATCAAATACAATTATTAACTCATTTATTGAATTTAAGAGAACAAGAAGCACATAAACTTCAAC
>JAAZEF010000117.1 GCA_012512455.1 Erysipelothrix sp. | reverse complement strand
CTATAACAGTAAGATGCCTGTAACTGGTATCTCTAATAACTTAACTCTTTATCTCGGCATTCTTTTAATATCAAGCCTGTCATTAATTAGGTATTTCAGAAAATCTAAAAACAATGCAAAATCCTAAGTATTCAATTGCTAAAGTACAGGACAAACTAGTACTTTTAACATATAGAAGATTAAATAATTCTGATATTCTTGATGGTCTATTTAAGTATGATGTACAATCATCCGATGATGGATTTGAACCATCAGCAATCAGACCTTTTATTCTTGTTAATCACTAGGGCTCATTAATTACTAATGAGCCTTTATTATTGATTGAATTAGGATGGTTATTTGTTGATAGCTTTAATGTGTTAAAGGAAATACAATCAATTAAGTTATCTCAGCATGAATATATAAGTCTTACGATGGATGAAAGAGATTCTTTATTGACATACTTTGAAGAGGAGCAAAATCAAACTCTTAAATTTACAGTATAGTTCAAAGTGCAAAAGAAAATTGTTTACATGTTGAACGTTACTTAACAAACGTATTTGATGATACGAAAGATTCAAAAGTTGATAGAGCATATCAATTTAATTACCTACTACCAAATAGCGAATCACTTCCAGATTATTTATATAAAATAGTAAAAGAAAATCCTAAGTATATTGAAATACATTCAATGACTTAGGATTTTTAATTGACGTTGATTATTGGACGCTTACAAATATACCCACACTTACTTGACACTAACTCAGTGGACGTACGGTCTCAACTCCCGCTTCTAAGATGTGACCAACAACTTGTACATCATTACATATCTGATAAATTACCTTGATCAATTATCATTATTTGCTGACTTCCTCGCTTATTATTCTCTAGATCATGCGTTACAAATATTAAGATATGTTCGTCAGATATGTACTGATATATAATATCAAGGACTGACTTTCTCGTATCTGCATCTAAAGAACCAGTCGGTTCATCTGCTATGATAATTTTCGGCTTATTAACTAATGCTCGAGCGATAGCAACTCGCTGGCGTTCACCACCAGACAATAAGTTTACATTTTTTTCGGCTAGTTTCTCTAACTCTACTTCCTTTAGTGCTTCTAGTACTAAAGCCTTATAGTCTTTCTTTTTTCGACTTGAATATCGCAAAGGCACTTCAACGTTCTTATATACACTTTCATCTTCAATCAAAACATATTCTTGAAAAACAAAACCAAAATATTCATTCCTCAATTGAGCTAATTGTCGATGATTTAAATCTTTAACATTTTTGTCATTAATAATATAATCACCAGTAAAACCACTGTCCAATAACCCTAATATGTTCAATAATGTGGATTTCCCCGCTCCTGATTTACCAACAATCATTATTTGTTCTCCTTTATCAAAAGTAAAGTTAATATTTTTTATTGCATCAATCTTTTCCTCACCGATTCCAAATGTTCTACTAACATTCATTAGTTTTAATTTCATAAATAGGCTCCTCTCAAGTTATCAAAAATATTTTGCTTATTTAAAGATTTATTAATGTAAAAGATACAAAGTACAAATAATATAATGTTTATACAAGTTGCAACTAAAATAATAAGGGGATACGCTATATTAAGATTTATTAGTAGTACTAGATCAAGAAACATTGAGACTATAAATAAAATACCATAAAAAGTAATAAATCTAATTTGTAAGTCAATTTTCGCAGCCCCACTTTGAAGATGAATTGTTAACTCTCTTATCATCGACAATAAAATACTTTTAAAAATAATATCAAATGAAATTATTCCTATTACTAATAAAAACAAAACCAAAGGCAATATCATAAAATAAGTGAAGAGATTATATTCATCATTTCGATAAACATAGAGCATTGAATCATCTATATAAATATCATCAATTTCTAGCTCTAATAATTTCAATGATTCAAGTCCTTTACCGTTTAAACTCGAGATATAGGTATTTAAAAGAAGCTCATAAAAATATCTACTGTCTATTTTTGAATAGTCATTAATAACAT
>JAAZEF010000116.1 GCA_012512455.1 Erysipelothrix sp. | reverse complement strand
TATAATATTTTAGACAATTTAATATTACCATATTTTTTAGTAATTAAACATGAATTATTGTATTAAAAAACTCTCAATTTGAGAGTTAGTTGACTATATGAACACCGATGCCTGAGTTATCCTTCATAATTAGGGTGTTGTTGTCTAAGGTGACATCTATTTGATCCTTTAATAGGTTATCATGGATGGTCTTAAGATCTTCAGTTGTATTGATGGTGAAATGATGAATCCCAAGATCGTTGTTTTCTGGTGCTTGAAGGTGGGTACCAGCCCAGGTGTTAGCACCAATATGATGGTGATAAAGACCTGAGGCCATGAATTTAGCCTGTGCGCCATAATTGAACTTTAAGTCAAAGCCTAGTTTGTCCACATAGAAGTCTTCAGTTGTTTCTAAGTCTGTAACAAATAAATGGACATGACCCATGATGGTGTTGTTATTCAATTTATTTATGTTTTGTTCTGCTTCTTTGATAACACCATCGATATCCATCGCAATGGTGATGCCTTCGATTGTTCCATCGTCTTTGATGTCCCAAGCGTTAATATCTTTATCCGCATAAACTTCAATACCATTGCCCTCAGGATCTGTTAGATAAAGAGCTTCTGAGTAGCCATGGTCTGAGGCTCCATCAATAGGATACTTTGTGCTTATTAGGTGTAGTAAAAATGAGCCTAATGCTTTTCTGGAATCTAACAATAAAGCAAAGTGATAAAGTCCTGTGTTTTGTTTTCTATGGGTTGATTCAACTTTATTTAGAGATAAAAGAATGTGATCTTTAACTCCTAAATCAACAGTTGAGTCACTTTGATTAATCATTTCTAAGCCGATGATTTCTTGGTAAAATGTAGATAGTTTTTCTAAATCGTGAACATTCAATGTCACGGATTCAATGCCATAATTTGGTTTCATGTTTGTTCTCCCTTTATCGGTATATAAAGTATACTATCATGGTTTAATTGTGGTGACAATTCATTTGATTTGGTTGTTATTAGACTCTATGCATAAATTGTGTAAAACTCCAAATTGTTAACAATATTCTAAAAAATATTTTATTAAGTTATCAACAGAAAAATATCGGTAGTTTTCCACAGTCTGTGGAATTGTTAATAACGTGTTAATACACTAGTTATAAGAGGGTTTAGGAGTGTTGATAACTTGTGGACAGATGTTTTTATTTGATTTGTTTTTTATATTTTTCCACATTTTCCACAAGGGGTAAATTTGTGTCAAACTTAACCACATTTTAAAGATGTGGACAATTGTGGAAAACTCCCTATTTGTCACTGTTTAAGGGGAAGCTCATTGTGGAAAACATATGGATAACTTTTTTCATAAAATTTACATGTGGAAAACTCTCCACATTTTGATATGATAAGCACACAGTAAGGAGTTTGAGATGCTTATGAGTACTTTAGAAGTAATCTTGGCGAATTATTGGAATAAAACTCTAAATACAATCAAAGAAAACATTGACGAATCTGCTTTTACATTCTTTTATGAAAAGACTAGTCTTCAATCGCTCGAAGACAATGTAGCGACAGTAGTAGTACCCACAATGGTTATTAGAGAAGTCATTTCAGGGGAAAAGGAAATGATTTTAGACTCACTTAGTCAACATGTTGATCAAGTTGCAGATATTGAGTTTTTACTTCCAGATGAATTTGAACAAGAAGAACCAGAAATACCACCACAATTATTCGATCCTAATGTCAACGAGAGTCAGACATTTGATAATTTTGTGGTTGGACCAAGTAATAAAGAAAGTCAATCAGCAGCCCTAGCGAGTGCTTATTCGCCAGGAAAGCTTTATAACCCTCTCTTTATTTATGGAAACTCTGGATTAGGAAAAACCCACTTATTAAACGCTATCGGTAATTACATCTTAAAAAATGAACCCGCATTGTCGGTCTTGTATATTCAGTGTTCGGATTTTGTCGATCGTGTTGTCTCATCAATAAGAAACCATACGATTGCTGAGTTTAAAATAGATATGGCTCAATTAGATGTATTATTAATTGACGATATCCAATTTTTAGCTGGCAAAGAAAAATCACATGAGGTGTTTTTCCAATTATTTAATGAGTTAGTTAACAATAAAAAACAAATTGTCATTACCTCTGATCGTCATCCTACAGAAATTAATGGGTTAGAAGATCGTTTAATAAGTCGCTTTGGATCAGGACTTTCAGTCTCAGTCAACTCACCAGCCTTCGATACTTCGATGGCTATTTTGAAACAGAAGTTAAAGACCCAAAGTTTTGACTGTACATTAATAGATGATGAAGTTTTAGGCTATTTAGCAACAAATTTCTCAAAAGATATTCGTATTTTAGAAGGAGCATTGAATCGTTTATTGTTTTATACCATTGATTTAGGACAAAACGATATTATAAGTCTCGATACCGCAATCTCTGCGTTCAAAGGACAACAAGTCACTAAGGATAATGGAGAAATTAATCCATCCAAGATAAAGAGAATTGTTGCGGATTATTATGGACTTACCAAATCACAATTAGTCTCCAAAACAAGAACCAAATATATAACCACTGCTCGACATATTGCGATTTATTTATGTCGTAGACATCTCGATATGCCCTTTGCCAAGATTGGTGAAGAATTTGGTAAACGAGATCATTCCACCATTATGGCCTCCTGTGATAAAGTGGAGAAAATGTTGAAAACTGACACCCTTTTCCAACAGGCCGTTGGGGAAATCGAAAAGTCGCTTTTATACAAGTAAACAGTGGCTTTATGTAGTTAACCATGTTATAATATATCTTAGTTTTCCACAGTTTCAACAGCCCTAATAGTAATGATACATAAATAAAGAATTAAAAAAGAAGGAGTCACTATGCGCTTTAACATTTCGAAATCAGCATTCAATTCTGCACTGAATTTAGTCAGTCGAGCCATTGCCATTAACTCACCCTTACCAGCTTTATCTGGTATCAAGTTAGAAACACTAGAAGATCAATTAATTTTGATTGCTTCAGATACTGATTTATCAATTAAGAAAATTTTAACAGTTACTGAAGAAAAAAATTCATTAGAAATTTTAGAGACTGGATCAATTGTATTAGAAGGACGCTATCTCTTAGACATCGTAAGAAAGATGGATTCAGATATTATTCATTTTGAAATTGTCGATGGAACGCTCGTAAAAATTAGTGGACACTCTGCTCACTTTAATCTTAATGGAATGAGAGCTCAAAGCTATCCTCAAATTGATTTTACAACGCCAGAATTACAATTTAAGATGCCAGCTGATGAATTAGGCAATATCATTCATCAAACATTATTTGCGACTAGTGACAAAGAAACACGTCCTGTCTTAACAGGCATTAATTTTAACTACAACAAAGAAGAACTCTTAGTCGTCGCTACAGACTCTTATCGTTTAGCACGTAAACATG
>JAAZEF010000115.1 GCA_012512455.1 Erysipelothrix sp. | reverse complement strand
GATTAAATTTACAGAGGCTTCTCTATTGTATTTAATTCGTCATTATACACGTGAGGCGGGTGTTCGTCAGTTAGAGCGTGTGATTGCGAGTCTGTGCCGTAAGACAGTCTTGAAGTTGTTGACGGAAGAAATGAAGTCATTGACTGTGACGAAGAATCGTATTAATGAGTGGCTTGGTAAGGAAATATTTGAGTATGGTAAGAAGGAAAAGAAAAATCAGATTGGTCTAGTGACTGGTTTGGCTTACACTTCTTTTGGTGGAGATATCCTTCAAATTGAGGTGACTACTTTCCAAGGTAAGGGTCGTTTGATCTTAACGGGTCAATTGGGTGATGTGATGAAGGAATCGGCTGAAATTGCGGTTGGTTACATTAAGTCACATGCTAAGGATTTGGGTATTGATTCTGATTTCTTAGATAAGAATGACATCCACATTCACGTACCAGAGGGTGCGGTTCCTAAAGATGGACCTAGCGCTGGTATTACCTTGACGACGGCTATCATTTCAGCATTGACTAATAAACCTGTGTATTCAGATTTAGCGATGACGGGTGAAGTAACCTTGCGTGGTAATGTCTTACCGATTGGTGGCTTAAAAGAGAAATCATTGGCTGCACATCGTGTGGGCATTAATAAGATTTTAATTCCTAAACAAAATGAAAAGGATTTAGATGATGTACCTCAGACTGTTAAAAAGAACATGACCTTTGTGTCTGTTGAATCGATGGATCAGGTACTTCATCAAGCATTAGTTTCATAAAATGATTAGGGCAAATGAAGCGCGGCTGATTATCTCGGCCGCTTTGCCTTCTCAATTTCCTGACACCCAAAGCTATGAAATTGTGATGGCAGGTAAATCGAATGTGGGTAAATCAACTTTAATTAACGCAATAACAAATCGTAAAAGACTAGCGTATGTTGGACAAAGACCTGGTAAGACTCGTTTGGTTAATTTCTATCAAATCAATGAAGATCTTATATTAGTGGATGTTCCTGGCTATGGCTTTGCGAATAGAAGCTACAAGGAACAAGATGACTATGCTATCTTAATGGAAGCTTACTTTAGTGAAAGAGCACAGAAACAAGCGATGATATTGGTCATGGATGCTCGTCGTGAGATAAGTGAGGATGATGAGATGATGTTAGATCTTGCTAAATCCTTAAATCTGCCTTGTATGATTGTGTTGTCAAAAATGGATAAATTATCCTTTTCTAAACAGAAACAAAAAATCAACAACACAAAACAAATAACGGGTTATCCAGTGTATGGATTTACTTCTATGAATAAAGAGTCAGTTGATCAAATTAATAACCAAATAAAAATATGGATGAGACAAATGTAGGCTCTAAACACTCGTCTTTTTGAAAACAATGAAACAAAAGTTCATTGTTTTTTCGTTTTAATAAGTAATATGTTTTAAATATGTTTCAAAATGGTGTAAGATAGTAATAGATATAGTTCTATCTATTGAACAGATTAATAAGGGAGGCGATATTTAAAGAATAATAGCCTTAATAATTCGTATAAGTTTCTCAGGCTCATTTACGAAAGAACATAGATAATTTTAAAATAATCTATCCTTTATATTGGAATCATTCGTAAGTGACACAGTAATTAGCTCCTATGAATGATTTTTTCATACTCCAAATATAAAGGAGAAAGAATGTATGACGAAAATACTAAAGATTTGTTCCAAAATTGGTTTGATTATAGCAATGATGATTACAGTGTATTCTGTAAGTCCGTCATCTGAAATTCAAGCCATTCCTGAGGAAGTGTTCTTTACAGTAACCTATGATTCTCAAGGTGGAACTGCTTTTGACCCGGTTCAGGTAAAAAAAGGTGACCCGATCGGGCAGTTACCCGTTCCGGTAAAAGATGGATTCGGCT
>JAAZEF010000114.1 GCA_012512455.1 Erysipelothrix sp. | reverse complement strand
ATTCAGTACCAATTGGTAAAGATGATACAGAGAATGTTGAACTCTATCGAGTCGGAGATCCTATCATTCCAGACTTTGAAGTACCATATCATGTCGATATTATGGAAAAATTGAACGGTATTGATCTCGATTCAGCAAGAAAGACTTCTGGGACAGGCTTTTACTATTTAATGGGTGATGTCGCAAGACTACACTCAGCAATTTTATCCTATGCGAGAGACTTTATGATTGATAAAGGCTTTACCTATGTCATTCCACCCTATATGATTCGCTCCCAAGTAGTTGAAGGAGTCATGAGTTTTGAAGAAATGGAAAATATGATGTATAAGATTGAAGGAGAAGACCTCTATTTAATTGGTACCTCAGAACACTCTATGATTGGTAAATACATGGATACCATCTTAGATCCACAAACATTACCTCAAAAGAGTACTTCATACTCACCTTGTTTTAGAAAAGAAGTAGGAGCTCATGGTATTGAAGAACGTGGTGTGTATCGTATTCACCAATTTGAAAAACAAGAGATGATTGTCATCTGTGATCCTGAGCAATCACAAGAATGGTTTAAGTTTCTCTATGAAGCGACCGTTGAGTTCTTTAGAACACTAGATGTTCCTGTACGAGTCTTAGAGTGTTGTTCAGGTGATTTAGCCGATTTAAAGTCTAAATCAGTGGACGTAGAGGCCTTTAGTCCTCGTCAAAACAAATACTTTGAAGTAGGATCTTGTTCTAATTTGACGGATGCTCAAGCAAGAAGATTAAAGATTAGAATTGATGGAGAGGGCGAGAAAGTGTTTGCTCATACATTGAATAATACACTGGTCGCTCCACCAAGAATGTTAATTGCCTTTTTAGAGAACAACGTGAATGAAGATGGAACTGTCGATATTCCAGTGGCTCTTCGTCCATATATGGGGAACAAAGAAGTTATCGAGGTTGCCTAATGGGTTTTGATTTCACTAAGATATTAAAAAGAGAACACTCTCATAAGTGGGCAGCCATGACTAAAAAGGGAGTTCAACCTGATCAAATAGTGCCCTTTACAGTGGCTGATTACGACTTTGAGATGTTGGATGTAATTAAAGATGCACTTCATAAAGCAGTAGAAGAGATGCCTATGGGTTACACTTATGGAAGTCCTAGTTATTATGATTCAATTGTTAACTTTATCAAAAGACATCATGATTATGACATAAAACGACATGATATCTTGGAATCGACAGGTGTTGTAGCATCTATTGATGAGATGATTAAGGTGTTTACTAAAGAAAACGATGAAATATTGGTCTTTACACCTGTCTATACACCATTTATGAAGACAATTGAGAAAAATGATCGTGTTTGTATTGAAGCTGTTTTACATTATGACAAACAATATTCGATAGATTTTAATGAATTAGAGAATTTACTACAGACACATTCGATTAAGATGGTGTTATTGTGTAGTCCTCATAATCCTGTGGGTCGTGTTTGGACCAAAGATGAACTAACACAACTTTCTACTCTATTTTTAAAGTATGATGTACTAATAGTTAGTGATGAGATTCATGGACAGATTATAATGAAACCACACAAACAAATTATGATGGCATCATTATCAAAAGAGATTGAAGAGAAGACAATTACTTTGATATCTCCTACTAAAACCTTTAATTTAGCGGGTTTACACGTATCTAGTATCTTAGTAACCGGAGATCTAAAACGACAAATTATTAATTATCGTAAGAAAACAAGTTTTGGTGGACTCAATGTCCTAGCTCGAGTAGCCTGTGAAGCAGCGTTTACTCATGGTGATGACTACATTGAGAAATTCAATGCTCTAATTAAAGAGAATCACTTACTATTGAAAAACTTTATTGAACAAAACATTCCAGAGATAAAAGTCATAGATTTAGAAGGTACTTATCTTCAGTGGCTAGATTTCAGTGAGTTTGGGTTACCAGAAGATGAATTGAAGGATATTTTAGAAGATAAACATTCACTATTTTTTAATCAAGGAAAAGTGTATGGAGTTAAGGAAGGTGTCTTCTTTAGGTGGAATTTAGCGTATCCGACCTCTTATATTAAGGAAGGTTTACTTCGATTACAAGAGTGGAATGTTTCACGTGAAACAAAATAAGTTGTCCTTGTAATTAAGTGTCAAATTGTTTATAATAGTAAAGCTACTACAACACTATCCACTGAACCAGGTCAGGGTAGGAATACAGCAGCCTTAGTGTGGCTCTAGTGTGTGTGGTAGCTTTTATTATATTCTAGGAGATGTTTTATGTATATGAATGAAGCACTTGTTGAAGCTCATAAGGCTTTAGAGAAACAAGAGGTTCCTATTGGTTGTGTCATTGTGTACCAAGATGAAATTATTGGTCGAGGACACAATACAAAGGAAGAAACACAGAAGAGTACTGGTCATGCGGAGATAATGGCCATTGAACAGGCGTGTGAAGCGTTGGGTTCATGGCGTCTAGAAGATTGTACACTGTATGTGACACTGGAACCTTGTGCAATGTGTGCAGGTGCTATCTATCAATCAAGAATATCTAAGGTTGTCTTTGGTGCTTATGATACTAAGGGTGGAGCCTATGGAAGTGTCTTTAATCTTAATGATCAAGAGGGATTAAATCATTATCCAATTATTAGTGGTGGACACCAACAAGAACAGTGTTCAGCCTTATTAACTAACTTTTTTAAAGAGAAAAGAAACTCACGTCGTTGAGTTTTTTTGTAGCCTTTAAAATGATATAATAAGCTTAATGAGGTGACTTATGACTTATCAATCGTTGTATCGTACCTATCGTCCAGCACACTTTGATGACGTGGTCGGCCAAGAACATATTAAAAGAGCACTCCAAAATGCGATCAAGCGTGAACAATTAGCCCATGCTTATCTTTTTTGTGGTCCAAGAGGTACAGGAAAGACTTCTGTGGCGAAGATTTTCGCTCAAGGTATCAACTGTCTAAATAAAGAGAGTGCACCATGTGGTCAATGTGAAATGTGTCAATCATTTGTTAATGGTAACCATCCTGATATTGTTGAAATAGATGCTGCGAGTAACAATGGGGTCGATGAAATAAGAGATTTAATTGAGAAAACTAAATACGCACCGTTGGAATTAAAATATAAAGTCTACATTATCGATGAGGTCCATATGTTAACTCAAGGGGCCTTTAATGCGCTGTTGAAGACACTTGAAGAACCTCCAGAACATGTCGTATTCATTTTAGCGACCACTGAAGTTCATAAAGTCTTAGCGACTATCATATCGAGAACTCAACGTTATGACTTTGAGAGGGTCTCACAAGAAGATATTAAGAAGAGACTAGAAATAGTATTAAGTGAGGAAGATATAAAAGTCGAAGAGGGCGTTTTAGAATTGATTGCGAACTTGGCTGATGGTGGAATGCGTGATGCATTGACGATTACAGAACAAGTAATTGCTTTTGCGTCTGATGTTATCACGATGAAAGATGTTCAACGCGTCTATAAAGTGGTTGGATCAAAAGAAAAATATGAATTCTTAGAATCAATTCTACTAGGAAAACTAGATGTTGTACTATCTTTAATTAAAGACTTTGATAGTCAGAGTATTGAATTTAAGCGTTTTATTAATGATCTAATCGATATGTTAAAGGAAGCTAGCATTTATAGTTTGACTCATAATAAAGAATTAATTACCTCAATTCAGATGAATGAAACGATAAAATTGAGCGATAATTTTAATCAAAATGATTTAATTATGTTAATCGATGAGTTTCTAAATGTGTCTCAAAAGGCCATGTTTAATGGATTTTATCAAGACTACCTAGAGATTGCTAGTATTAAAGCTTGTCAGAAATTTGTGGTGGAACTATCAGATCCTATTGATTTCAAGGAACCTGTTATCAAGGAACAACAACTTGTTCCTGAACAGAAAACTGTTCAACAAGAACAAGTTGCTCCTCAAGAAGTTGTTAAAAAGGAAGTAAAGGTAGTTGAAAAAACTTCAAGTGATGATATGTTCTTGATAGAATGTATGGTCATGGGAGACAAAGGATTAAAAGAACAAGAGTTGTTATTATGGCCACAGATGAAAGAATATAATAATGACTTTAGATACCGTAAAGTGGCACCCTTTTTAAGTCATTCAACGATAGCAATCAGTGATCTATCGCAAATGGTCATTGTCTTAGAGAGAAGTGAGGAAGCTGCCTTAATCAATAGTAACCCTGAGTTAGTAACTGAGGTGGTATCCAAGGTATTGAATACACAAAAGAGTGTTTATGCGATAACGGTACCTCAATTTAATGAAGGTGTAGAGTTATTTAGACAACTTCATGAACAAAAGAAGTTACCAAGTAAAGAGAGTATTATTGAAAAAAGACAAGAAGAAGTTAAAGAGGTAGTTGTTGAAGAACCATCGACAGAAGAAATGTTGAGTGAGTTCTTTGGTGATTCTCTTTCCATCATAGAATAGGAAGTTTATATGTATCCATTAGAATTACAGAAATTAATAGAACTATTTAAAAAGTTACCAGGTGTTGGTAATAAAACGGCAGAGCGATATGCGCTGTTAGTTTTAGAGATGGAAGAGGCAGAAGTAGAAGAATTTGCTGAGGGTCTTTTGGATGCGAAAAGAAAGATTACGGAGTGTGAAATCTGTGGTAATTATACCAATGGAAAACACTGTGACATTTGTTTGGACGCTCAAAGAGATGAGTCTGTAATCTGTGTCGTGTCATCCGCAAGAGACATTTTAGCCATAGAAAAATTGAACTCTTTTCAAGGTCGCTATCATGTTTTAGGGGGACTAATTTCAACCGTAAATAATGTGATGCCCAATGATTTAAATATTGATAAATTATTATTAAGACTAAATGATGAAGTTAAGGAACTGATTTTAGCCTTCTCTCCAACTCTAGAAGGAGAGACAACAGCTCTTTATTTATCTAAAAAAGTTGATGAATCTGTAGTCATTTCTCATCTTGCTCAAGGACTTCCTATGGGTGGACAACTTGAGTATGCCGATGAGATGACTTTGTTAAGATCATTTGAAAATCGAAAGAAAGTGTAGGATATTCTATGGCGTCAATTGCTTATATTAGTGATGGAAAAATGATTGAATTTCATCGTTTATATGGTCATGATGAAATCAATTTTTGGCGTCTAAGCACTCGACAATTTAGTGATTTTAAAGAGAATGATTTTCTTTTCTTTTTAGTCAAAAGTCCCCATAAAGAGAAGGGAATTGCTGGTTTTGGAAAACTTAAAAAGATTGAAAATTTATCCCTTAATCAAATGTGGAATCGTTATGGTGTTCTCAATGGTTATGAGAGTAAAGAAGACTTAAGATTAGCGATCGATTCCGCAAACAAACAGGATGTATTTCCCGGGAAATTAAATTGTCTCTATCTTCAACAAGTGGTCTACTTTGAATCTCACTTATTTCTAAGCGAGTTTGGTTTTGAGCTCCATCAAAATTTAGAAAGTTTTACCTATATCGATTCTAAGTTTGATGTTACAAGTCAATTGTTAGTTGCGGCATCGAGTATTGGTCTAGACTTATGGACGATGAGTACCACCTCACATACGGGTTTTAATTTTGATTTAGAAATTATGATTCATCAATTGTCATATCATGTTAATGTTGGTGCGACACATTTAGAAAAAAGATTGGCCAAGAAATTTAATAGGGACGACAAACTTTTGTTTATACCTCAACACGAGGCGATATTATATGATCAAAAGTCGATTTATTTTCCATTAGTTTCAAGCAAAAGAAAAGACCTCTTAAGAGTCTTTGGTTTAATTGTATATTGTCAAAAAAAGGTGATTGCTATTAATAGTCAACAGCATATTGTTTATACGGATAAAAAGATAACTGATGAGATGGTTGAAATGTTTGATCTTATAGAAGTTCGTTTAGTGTCTGTTGATGAGCTTGAAGTGAGCGAATAAATTTAGGTAAAGATTTTTGGTAGATGATGTCATGTGTGTTTAAGAAATCGAGATAGCGTTGTTTGACTTCCATGGTATCGTTAATGACTTCATATTCAATTTCAAAATCTTCAACGTGTTCAGAGAAGGTGTGATCTAATGCCCATTGGCCAAAGTCATCCTCAATGATATGACGATAAGTAGTAGACATTGAAGTCTTAATAAATGGGCCTTTGAGTTGATGTTGTGTAAAGAATGCTTCAATCTTAGGATGATGGATATCAATGTGTGACTCACTAAAAGAGTACTCCATAACACCAGGATTGTCCTGTACCTTAATGGTAAATTCATCTATTTTGTCGTCAATGCGACGAATTCTCATCATGATATGTTTATTCAATAAAGTGTGATCACTTGTGTCATAGTAAGTATTAACTTGTTTAATAGCTGATGATTTAAAAACTTCTCTTCTTAGTTTTTGAAAAGCTTCCTTAGATATCATCGTTTTATATTCTATTTCTAAATTTGTTTCCATAATGCCTCCAAGACTATTATACATGAATTAATTGAAAGGAATTTGTTAATGAAACGCTATACCATTATCTGTCGTGACCAAGAGTTATCATCACTGGTCGCAAAAAACTTACATCCTAAATTACAAGCCATTGGTATGATCCATGATTTAGAACAACCAGAACTCATCATTACTATCGGTGGTGATGGAACTCTTTTACATGCGGTCCATAGTTTTCTTGACCATTTAGAAGATGTCGCATTTATTGGACTACACACGGGAACCTTAGGCTTTTTTACAGACTATACTTCAGAAGAAATTGATGAGTTTGTAAATGATCTTCAAAATGAACATAGAATAGTCTCCACACCCTTAATTCATATTGAATGTTTTAATGGTGGACTAAGACATGATTTATATGCGATGAACGAAGGAAGAATAGAGAATATTATTAAAACTCAAACCATGGATGTGTACATAGATGATGAGTATTTAGAGAAGTTTAGAGGTAATGGTTTATGTGTGAGTGCTCAAATAGGAAGTACGGCCTATAATCGATCAATTGATGGTGCGATTATAGATAGTCAAATTCAAGCCTTACAATTAACAGAGATTTCAGGGATTCATCATAAATTTTTTAGGTCATTAAAGAATCCAATTATTCTTCATCCCCAAACAAAAATATCGCTTAGAGCAGAAAGCTTTGAAGGAGCGATGTTAGTCTATGACCATTTAAATATTGATTTACATAAAACGACTAGAGTTGATTTTACACTAGGTGATAAAGAAGTACGCTTTCTAAGATTAAGACCAGTGAGTTACTTTAGTCGATTAAGAAACTTATTTTAATTCTTTCAGTGGTACTTGTTGATCTTCATAATTAGGATTATTAGCAGTCTCTGAAGATAAAGCAAAAGCAAAGCTTAGTCCTACCATATACGATAATAGAGAAGAACCACCATAAGAAATGAGCGGTAAAGTGATACCGGTAATGGGTAATAGACCGATCATCATTCCGATGTTTTGAATCTGTTGAAAAACAAAGATACCCACGATACCAATGAGCGCATAGCGACCAATGTTGTTTTGTGAGCGCAAGGCAATTAGTATGAGTTTAACATCTAATAGAAAACAGAGTACTATCACAAAGACTGAGCCAATAAAGCCGAAAGTAGAACCAATGACCGCGAAAATAAAGTCAGTATGAGCAGCAGGGATATAGATGATAGAACCATCTAGACCAATGCCAGAAAATCCTGCACTACCTAAGGAGACAATTGCGTTATACAATTGGAACCCAACGCCTTGTCTATATTTTTCATAGTCTAACCAGGCATAGAAACGATCAAGTCGATACGAAGGTCCAAACATATTAAGGAGCCAATCGACATGGTTGTTATAAACATAGATGATACCAAAATAACCAATGATGCCAAAGACTGCCAAGAGAATAAACCACTGACGCTTAATGCCACTAGTCAACAACATAATCATAATGGAGACGACCATGATTAAGGGAACTCCTGTATCAGGTTGTAAGAAGTTAAGAACTAAGACGGGTAGTGTATAGCTACCTACTTTTATAAAAAGTCTAATATCTTCACCAAAAGTGTTTTGTTCTTTTTCTAAGTTATGGGTATTGATGGTCATAGCTGTTAGCATGACCAGTATGATTTTCATGAACTCTGAGGGTTGAAAGGAAAATCCTGGGAATTGATACCAGGCCCAAGTATGGTTGACCGGATTGACAAAAGGCACTTGAAAGATGCCATATTTATCTACTAGAAGTAGGACCATCATGAACAGTAATATCCAATAAAGTATCTTAGTGATGGAGAAGAAACGATCGAGTCCCCAATAACAGATAAATAATAGCGCACTAAAAGAGATCACATAGAACACACTTTGCATGATGACATAGCGAGTTGAACTACCGCCAATGTGTGGTGCACTCGCATAGATTCCTAACAGGGAAGTGATTAAAAAAACAATCAATATTGCCAAGAGTGTTTTATCTATTACAAAGGTTTCTTTTTTTTCAATAGGTTTTCTAGTCATGTGGTAAGTATATCATGATTTTGGTGCTCTTTAGTGTATAATAAATCTATTATGATGAAAGGAAAAAGAAAGAGATGGAAGTAATTTTAATACGTCATGGTATCGCAGAAGATGGAGTTGTTGATGCGAAAAGAGAACTGACACCTAAAGGAATTGAAAGACTACATGAGACATTTAAGGACTATGCTAAGGATATGGTTTCTAATTCAATGACACGTGTCTGGTCATCACCCTTAGTGCGTGCAGTACAGACAGCAGCGATTTTGTGTGATCATTTAAAAATAGAGGACTTTGAAAGATATTCCTTTATTGCCAGTGGAGAATATGAATTGTTTAAAGAGGCAATTGATGCTCAAGATGTTCGCTCTCGTATAATAATATGTGGTCATGAGCCTATTTTAAGTGAGTGGACACTAGAGCTTACCGGTGAATATCTCCCGTTTAAAAAGGGTATGATAGTTTCTATTGATATAAGTGAGAAACCATCAATTAATTATGTAATAAAACCAAAGAAATGAAGGTAAACAATGACTAATCTTTCCCCCATGTTACAACAATATCTTACTATGAAACAACAAGTATCCAATACCTTGTTGTTGTTTAGGCTAGGCGACTTCTATGAGGCCTTTTTTGAGGATGCGAAAGTAGTCTCAAGTGAACTTGATTTAGTATTAACAGAAAGAGCAGCTGGTAATAATCAGAAGGCTCCAATGTGTGGTGTGCCTCATCATGCGGTGGGAAGCTATGTACAGCGTTTAATTGCTAAGGGTTATCGAGTGGCGATGGCTGAACAGATGGAAGACCCTAGTGAAGCTAAGGGGTTAGTAAAAAGAGAAATTGTACAAATAATTACCCCAGGTCTTAACATTGAACAGGATGAGAAGCAACTGAATCAAGTGGCTTCCATTGAGGCTGATTTAACAAGTTTTTATATTACCTTCTTTAACTTAGCGACTAATCATATGTATCAATTGACAATAGATAGAGATGAATCATTATTAACACTCACCCTGCTACAACATCATGTGGTGGAAGTGATTTTAGATGATCAAGATTTAATGAAGACATTGGACAAGAGCCAACAGTTTTTATTAACGACTCATCGTATTGATAATGTGAAAAATCCTGTTGAGATGTCTCAACAAAGGATGTTGTCATATTTAGAGTTTACTCAGAAACAAAGAGTGGCTCCAGTAATGAGTGATGTGAAACAGAGTGGTATGAATATTGATTATTCGAGTGCTCAAAATCTAGAGTTGATTCAAACACTAAGACATAATTCAAAGAAGAATACGCTATGGGGTTATTTAGATCATACTAATTCTTCAATGGGTTCTCGTCGTCTCAAAGAGTGGATATTAGAACCCTTGATGGATGAAGAAGAGATAATAAAGCGTCAGGATAAAGTGGCCTATTTAATGGATAATTTCTTGGTGGCTCATCAATTGAGTGAACAATTAAATAAGATGAGTGATCTTTATAAATTGAATACAAAGATTAGTTATCAAAAGATTAATGGTCCTGAACTTGTTCAATTGAGGACTTCTTTAAGATCGATAAAGGAATGTATATCAATTTCAAAGGATTCTAATTTGGATGAAATGACAAATATGCCAGATGTCAATGACTTACTAACTCTATTAGAGGATAGCTTACAAGAGGAAGTTCCCTTATATCTAAAGGATGGAGATACCATCAATGAGGGTATTAATGATGAGTTAGATGAATTGAGAGCTCTATTAAATGATAGTCATGAGTGGTTACTTAACTACGAGCAACAACAAAAAGAACTGACGGGTATTAAAAACTTAAAGGTGGGATATTCTCGTAGCTTTGGTTATTATCTAGAAGTGTCTAAGAGTCAGGTTCATCTAGTGAATGAAGAGTTGGGCTATAAAAGACGTCAGACACTTACGAGTGGTCAGCGTTATATTACCCTTGATTTGAAGGCTCAAGAGGATAAGATTAGTAGTGCGAAGGATTTAATCTTAGAGTTGGAGAATCAAATCTTTGACGAATTAGTTAAGAAATGTCTTGATTATACGGAGTTATTAGACGAAGTGGCTCATAGAATCAGTGATGTTGATGTGCTCTATTCTCTATCGATTATATCGTCACAAAAGGGTTATGTGAGACCTACTTTTAGTGAGAGTAGAGAATTAAATATACAAGAGAGTTATCATCCGATTTTGGAGACGACCTTGAAACAACATGAGATTGTGGCCAATGATGTTGTGTTGGATGAGAGTGAAGATGTCATGATTTTAACAGGTCCTAATATGGGCGGTAAGTCGACTTATATGAGACAGGTGGCATTGTTAATCATAATGGCTCAGATGGGCTGTTATGTGCGTGCTAAGAGTGCTTCTTTACCTTTGTTTGATTCGATATTTACAAGGATGGGTGCGAGTGATGATATTTTAAGAGGTCAATCTACTTTTATGATTGAGATGACCGAGGCTAATGTTGCTTTGTCACAAGCGACTAAGAATTCTTTAATTTTATTTGATGAGATTGGCAGAGGTACCTCGACTTATGATGGGATGGCGATTGCGAGTGCGATTATTGAGTACTTGGCGACAAAAGTTGGTTGTAAGTGTATCTTCTCAACTCACTATCATGAGATTACTCAATTGGAAGAACACTATGATAATATTGTGAATTATAGAGTGGATGTACTAGAACAAAAGGATAAGATTACCTTCTTGTATCATGTGGTGAAGGGTAAGGCAGATAAGAGTTATGGTATTCATGTGGCCAAATTAGCTCATTTACCAGCTTCTGTGATTTTGAGTGCTAATCGTCATTTAAAAGATTTACAACTAGTTGATAATAAAAGTCCTCAGATAGTGATAGAACAGTCAGACTTAGAGAAAGAGTTAGTGGACACTTTGAGTGATATTGATATTAATCGTATTAGTCCCTTGGAATCATTGTCTATTTTGAATGAATTGAAAAAGAAAATAAGTGATATTGATGAGTAAAATTAAACAGTTAAGTGAACAGATGACCAATCGAATTGCGGCGGGTGAAGTTGTAGAGCGACCTGCTGGTATTGTTAAGGAATTGGTGGAGAATGCGATTGATGCTAAGAGTTCTACAATTAGTGTGGAATATATTTTGGGTGGTTTGGAAAAAATAATTGTGAGTGATAATGGTCAGGGAATGGATGAAACAGATTTGCGTAAAGCTTTTTTGAGACATTCGACGTCTAAAATTGAGAAGGAAGCGGATTTACATGCGATTAATTCTCTAGGTTTTAGGGGTGAGGCGTTGCCTTCGATTGCGAGTGTGTCCAATGTGGTCGCGAAGAGTTCTTATAATCAAAAATCATTTGAGCTTCATATTAATAATGGAAATGAACTTTCTTTTGAACCGATTTCCTTTGGTAAGGGGACCACTTTGGAAGTGAGTCAACTGTTTTATCGTTTACCTGCTCGTTTGAAGTATTTAAAAACACCTCAGTATGAGGCGAGTCGTATTAATTCTTTGATGAATAGTTTTGCTTTGGGTTATCCAGAGATTGCGTTTAGTGTTAAAAATGAGAATAGAACAATTTTAGAGACTAAGGGTAATGGTAAGTTGGATGAGATTATCTTTGAATTGTATGGTGCCCAGGCAGCCTCGATGACGAAAGAGTTTAGTGGTGAGTCGTCTAATTTTAAGATTTCTGGTGTCTATGTGTTGCCTCATATTCAGAGAGCTAATAAATATCATGAATATTTCTATCTTAATTCACGGATGATTAATTACTTCTCTATGAATCAAGTGGTTCATGATGTGTTTCATCGCTATATGCCAAGGGATCGTTTTCCTATTTTAGTGTTGAACATAAATAGTGATGTTCAACTTGTGGATGTGAATGTGCATCCTTCAAAGTGGCAGGTTAAGATTTCTTTTGAGAAGGAACTCTTAGAATTAGTTTCTAAAACATTAAATAACTCACTTATGAGTGAGATGGCTCCTAAGGTCATGAGTCATCAACCAACCCAACAAATAATACAACCTACAATAAAACCAACACCAACACCACAACCAACAACAAAAATAGAACCGTTAAACTTATTTGAACAACCTGAAAGTGAATATGAATCGTCACAGGATAAGATGAAAGTCATTGCTCAACATCATGGTAAGTATATCTTGGCAGAGAATGAAGAGGGATTGTTTCTCTTTGATCAACATGCGTCGATGGAGAGAGTGATGTATGAAATGTTTATTAAGAAGATGAGTGAGAAGAAGTTTGATCAACAACAATTGTTGACACCTCTTGTGTTAAAGAAGGTGCCTTATGTTGAAAATCTTCAGGATAAACTTTTAGATTTTGGTATTGAGGTGGATTTATTGTCAGAGAGCGAACTAATTGTTAGAAGCTTACCGACTTATTTAGATAAGGTGGATCCTTATAACTTTATTAATAGTATCTTTGATGTCTTAAAAGAGGATAGTAAGGCGAGCTTTGTTTCACTTAATGATCATAAGATTGCGACAATGGCCTGTAAAGCATCAATTAGATTTAATGAGCGACATACAATTTTGTCACTTCAAAGAATTGTGGATGATCTCTTAGTGTGTGAGAATCCGTATCATTGTCCTCATGGTCGTCCAACGTTTGTGAGACTTGATCCTAAGAGTTTGTTGAAGGAATTTTCACGATGAAAAAGGTCTTAGTGATTATGGGTTCGACGGCTTCGGGTAAGAGTGATTTGTCTATTAAGTTGGCCAAAGAATTTAATGGTGAGATTATTTCGTGTGATTCTGTGCAAGTGTATAAGGGCATGGATATTGGTAGTGCGAAGATTAAAGAAGAAGAGATGCAGGGTATTGTTCATCATATGATTGATATCTTGGATGTTCATGAGAATATGAATGTGGCCTTTTTTCAAGAAAAAGCTCGTACTTTAATTGATGATATTACGAGTAGAAGAAAACTTCCTATTTGTGTGGGTGGTACAGGCTTTTATATTAAGGCTCTATTGTATGATTATCAATTTGAAAAAGAAGAAGAAAACTTTGATGATGAATATGATGAGATGAGTAATGAAGAGTTACATGATTTATTAGTGACTAGAGATGAAAAAGAGTCGCTCAAGATTCATGTTAATAATCGTAAGCGTTTGTTGAGAGTTCATCGCTTGATGGATCAAAGTAATGTGAGTAAGAGTGAACTATTAGAAAAACAATCTCAAACATTGTTGTATGATGCCCAAATATTTTATTTGACACATCCTCGTGAGATCTTGGTTAATAGAATTAATGAGCGTGTGGATCAAATGATTGAGGATGGCTTATTAGATGTAGTTGAATCTATCAGTAACCATGGAGAGAATTTTAATTATCAATCTTTGAGTGCTATTGGATATAAAGAGTTTGAGGCTTACTTTAAAAAAGAGAAGACATTGGATGAAGTCATATCAGATATTAAGACTCATACTAGACAGTTTTCAAAAAGACAGATGACCTGGTTTAAACATCAATTAAAGGGTACACTAATTAATGTGAGTGAAGAGAGTTATCCCACCATGGCATATCG
Organism: Erysipelothrix sp.; assembly: GCA_012512455.1. Lineage (GTDB taxonomy): Bacteria > Bacillota_I > Bacilli_A > Erysipelotrichales > Erysipelotrichaceae > JAAZEC01. The sequence continues at coordinate 779 of JAAZEF010000114.1, read as the reverse complement.
CGTTTCTAATTGGTTGGATAATGATAAAATATAACTAGCAAAGGAATGAGACATATCATGAAAAAAATAGTAGTAGCGGGAGGCTGCTTTTGGGGTGTCGCGGAGTATTATCGACGTCTAAAGGGAGTGACCCATGTGGAGGCAGGATATGCCCAGGGAAAAACAAATAATCCTACCTATGAGCAGGTGAGTTATACGGATACCAATCATGCTGAGGTGGTAGAGGTTACCTATGATGCATCGAAGATTTCATTGATGAAAATCTTGGAACATCTTTTTAGGATGATTGATCCGACTAGTCTTAATAAGCAGGGTAATGATGTGGGAACACAGTATCGTACTGGTGTTTATTATAGTGACGTTGAAGATTTAGAAATTATTGAAACCTTTATTGGCTTACAAAGAAAACAGTATGAACAAGAGATTGTTGTGGAGGTTGAACCCTTGGATAAGTTTTGGATAGCTGAACAGTATCACCAAGACTATCTAATCAAGAATCCTACTGGTTATTGTCATATAGATATGAGCCTTATTGAAGACCATGAGAGAAAAGAAGACATCAGTCCAAAGTGAGTGATGTCTTTTAATTAGTTCTTAATAGACAATCCTAGCATCATTTTATCTAACTAATGTCACTATAAAAATAAGGAACCTTTGGAATTATCACATACTTAAATGAGAGGTGATTAAATGTTGAGAGTGAATCATTTAGGTAAGTGGTATGGCTATCATAAGGGGATAGAAGATGTTAGTTTTGAATTGAAGAAGGGTGAGATATT
>JAAZEF010000013.1 GCA_012512455.1 Erysipelothrix sp. | reverse complement strand
TTATAATATCAATAGAACTATAGAGCTAATGTACGGTGATGAGTATGGTTTAAAGCTTAATAATGATGAGGGGTTACAGATAGTTGTCACACTTCCTAAAAATGAAAATGACTTATGAATGATAAGTCAAGTCCTTAATCTTGTGTAAAAACGTTATGAGTCAGTATTACTCCTTTAGGTCTTAATCCATTGATGAGTTTCATCACTGAATTGTATATATTGACGACTACTTGAAAGCCAATCATCACTAATATCAAGTAATAGAGTTCCAATTAGTCTTATTGCTGAAGCTGCGTTGGGAAAAATGCGAATAACTTTTTCACGCCTTCTAATTTCCTCATTTACCCGTTCTAACATGTTGGTGCTTTTTAATCGTGAATAGGTGGTTTCTTCAAGTGCACAATATTGAAAGCTATCTTCGAATCCTTCATCGAGAGTCTGGGTCATAGAAGGATAAATCAAACTATATTTATCAATTAACAGATTCTTATATTCTCTCGCTGTAGTGATGCGAGTCATCTTAAAAAGTGCTTTTAACTCGCTACGAACATCTTGAGTCTTCTTCTTGGGTAATTTATCAAAGACATTTCTCATAAAATGAACCTGGCAACGCTGCCAACTGGCCCCTGTGAAGCATTGTTTGATAGCCTCTACTTCTCCAAGATGTGCATCAGATATCACCATTTTAACACCCTTTAATCCTCTTCCAATAAGTTCTTCATAAATTTCTTTCCAGCTAGATGTACTCTCAGTATCATCTAATCTAAATCCTAAAACCTCTCTTTTACCTTCTTGATTAATCCCTAAGACTATATGTAATGCCTTTGAGACAACTCTTTTGTTTTCGCGAATTTTTAGTCGAAGAACATCACTCATAATAAAGGGATAAGAAGATTCGAATTTTCGAGTTAGGAAAGCTTCGACCTCTTCGTCAAGATGAACAGTCAGTGAGCTAACAAATGATTTAGAAACAGACTTACCACATAGTTCTTCAACAACCTTAGAGACCTTACGCGTAGATACTCCTTGAACATACATTTCCAACATGGAGTTTAGTAACGCTTTTTCATTTCTCTGATATCGTTCAAAGAGATCGGGTGAAAACAAGCCATCTCTTGTTCGAGGTACTATTAAATCTAATGTCCCAATCCTTGTAGTAAACTCTCGCTCATAGTACCCATTACGATGTGAGGTCCTTTGATCGTCTCGAACGTACTCTCCTACTCCAATATAATCATCGCGTTGTTTTTCCATTAATTGATTAAAAATCGTCGATAGTAATTGTTTGGATAGTTCATTAGCTCCAGAGTGGTTAATAATTTCTTGAACATCTTCTAATTCTAAAGTAAAATTGATATGTGCCATAGTGTTCTCCTTATGTTGTTTGTTTTGGTTACTTACATCATAACAGAGCCTATGGCTTTTCACTTTTACACAATTATATGGACTTTATCATCCTGTTTCTGGGCAAATAAGTGGAGATTTACAAGGATTAGAATCAAAATTAAAAGAAAAAAATGTCAATTATGAGTTATTAGTTACAGAAGATCATAACTCTATCGATCTGTTTCTAAAGTCATCAAATAAAACTTTTGAAACAATTATTATTTGTGGCGGAGATGGAACCGTTTCTTCGGGATTAGAAGCGATAACAAAATACCAAAAAGAAAGCAGAGTTTGTA
>JAAZEF010000002.1 GCA_012512455.1 Erysipelothrix sp. | reverse complement strand
GCATGACTCTCCGTAATACCTGTATCAAATGATCGATCAGGATATTGCTTAAAAAAACTTTCTAATTTGGAGCCAACTTTCATAGCTGGTGTAATTGCGACAATCTCTTTGTTGTCTTTTGCTAAAGTAACTAATGTTGAGCTCACAATATCTGAATAAGTTTTATGACCCGCTGGTAAGCTTACTTTAGCTTCTCCAGTATTTAAATCAAACTGAGAAACACCATGCCAATTACCCGTAAGATCCTTTTCACTTGGTGCATAGCCTTTACCTTTGATAGTCTTTAAGTGTACAACAATGGATTCATTGGTCTCTTTAGCAAACTTTAGAACACGTATTAAACCAGGAATATTGTGTCCATCGAAAGGTCCTACATAACGGATACCTAAATTGCTAAACATAGTTTCATCAACGACATTACGCTTTACTAAATTACGTACAGCAACGACAGTATTAGTAATAGGTTTTGTGATAGGTCCACCTTTATCTAAGACCCCTTTTACATCTGACTTTAAAGTATTGTATGACTTTGTGACGCGTAATTGGTTAAAGTTTTTTGAAATTTGACCTACATTTTTTGAAATAGACATATTGTTATCATTCACGATCACTATGACAGGATGTTTATTCTCTGCAATTTGATTTAATGCTTCGTATGTCATTCCATTGGTCAGTGCACCATCTCCAATGACCGCAACGACGTGATGATTTTGATGATTCAAATCACGAGCAATAGCTAGACCTAATGCGGCGGACAATGAATTACCGGCATGACCACTTTCGAAAGCATCATGAACACTTTCTGAACGTCTTTGAAAGCCTGATAAACCATTAAATTGTCTTAAAGTTGAGAATTCATTGATACGTCCAGTTAATATTTTATGAGTGTAGGCTTGATGTCCCACGTCAAAAATAATTTTATCTTTTGGAGAGTCGAATACCTTATGTAATATGACACTTAGCTCGACTGTTCCTAAATTACTTGATAAATGTCCACCGGTCAATGATACTGATTCGATGAGAAAACTACGTATTTCATCGCACAGTTGTTTAAGTTGTTTATTATTATAAGTGGTCAAAAAAGTTGGGTCTTTAATCTTAAATAAGTCCATATTATCTCCTAGCTCTTACGGCTCATTAAATATTCAATCATCTCATAGACTTCCCCGTTGTCTAATTTAAGTTTTGATAGATGTTGACGTATCTCCCCATAGGTACTAGCAACAAATGTGGTCGCTTCTTCTAATGACATAAAGGTTAAGGCGGTTACTTTATGCATTGCTTCATCCGATCCTACTGACTTGCCTAATTCTTCTTTTGTTTTGGTGGCATCGAAAATATCATCTTGTACCTGGAAGGCACGGCCACACATATAGCCAATTTTTCTCAGTGATTCTCTGTCTTTTTGTTTGTTTACCAAAATCGCCGTAGCCTCAAGTGCAGTCGCTAGCAATGCTCCTGTTTTGAGGTCATACATTTTTAATAAATCATTGAGTTTATCTGTTGGCTTTTCGATAAATTGTAAGTCTAAAGTCTGTCCTAAAATCATTCCGTTGAGACCTGCTCTTTGGGCAAACAATGAAATTAAATCGACTTTGACTTCAGGACTATAATTTGAGGTTGCTATTACTTCAAAAGCAGATGTTAACATCGCATCCCCAGCTAATAAAGCAGTCGCTTCACCATAAACAATATGGTTGGCAGGTTGCCCTCTTCTAAAGTCATCATCATCCATTGCAGGTAAATCATCATGGACTAAGGAATATGTTTGTATCAGTTCCAAAGCCATGGCGACATCTAAACCTAATGCAGGATCTTCTTTGTAGTCCTTTAAAAGTGAAAGTAATAAGAGAGGTCTAACCCTTTTTCCACCACTTAATAAAGAATATTCAACAGCTTCTTTAGTTGGCGAATCTTCATAAATACTCAAAAAATCTTTGAGGGTTTCATCAATTTGGGTTCTCATCTTGTGATTCCTCCTTCATTTTATATTCATCAGTAATGGAATCAATTTTTTCTTCAAATTCTTTAAGCTGCAAATTACATTGTGAAGAAAGCTTGAGACCTTCTTCAAAGAGTTTAAGTGATTCTTGAAGACTTAAATCAGCACTATCTAATTGATTAACAACTTGTTGAAGACGTTGCATTGCTTGATCGAAGCTCAGTGTTTTATTGTCCATCTTTATTCTTCTTTACTTTCTGTACTATTATCTTACCATCATGGTACTGTAACTCAATTGGTTTGTGTTCATTAATATCATGGCGTGATTGAATAAGTTTCTCATCTTGGAAGGATAAGAGATAACCCTTAGACATAATTGATAAAGGTGATAACAAATTAAGTCTTTCAACCATTAAAGCAAATTGATGTTGTTTATTTCTCAATAAATCATTTTGTAACTTCATAATTTGATTTTGATGTTGATTAATTTGTTGTTTATGTTGGGTAATAAATTGATTGCCTTTTCTTAATAACGTATTGCTTAAGTTTCTGACTAATAGCTGTTGGTGAACAATCAATTGTTGAGGCTTAGTTAATACTGAAGCCTTTGAAAGGTAATTTAAGTGTGTTTTCTGTTGTTGTAATTTATGGGACATTACTTGTCTTAAATGATTTTCATAAGTATCAATGACTTGAAACACTTCATCTTGAGCAGGTGTCACAAGTTGGGCAGCAGCTGTGGGAGTTAAGCCTCTTTGATCTGCCACATAATCGACCAGAGTGACATCAATTTCATGACCAACACCGGTCACAACTGGTGTTTCAGTTTCATATATTGCTATGACTAGCTCTTCATTGTTAAAGGCCCATAAATCTTCAAGACTTCCTCCACCTCGAGCTAAGATAATAACGTCGTGAGATGATTTATCAGCTAACTTAAGATTTACTATAAGTTGTGGTGGAGCACTTTGACCTTGAACAAGTGAAGGATAGACACTGACTTTGGCGATTGGCCAACGTTTCTTTAACGTCTGAAGGATATCGGCTAAGGCAGCTGAATTAGCGCCTGCGATAACTCCTATACTTAAGGGATATTTGACTAATTCTTTTTTCTTAGAAGGATCAAAGTATCCATGCTTATGTAATTTATCTCTTAAGAGTAAATATTGGGCATGTAAGTCACCTAGTCCTGCTTGAGTCATTGAAGTAACAATTAATTGAAGCTGTCCTGAATTAACATAAACAGAGACATTTCCTTTGGCAATAATTTTATCGCCATCTTTGGGCTTAAAATTAACGCGACCATTGCTTCTTGAGAACATGACACAGTTGATTTTTGCTCCATCATCCTTAAGAGAAAAGTACCAATGACCGCTTCGGTATTGGGTAAGATTGGATATTTCTCCTTCAATACTCACACCTTGTAACAACGATTCACTATCAACAATTGATTTAATGGAATCGACAAGTTGTGTTACCGTTAATGTCATTGAATCACCTTATCAAGTGCCGCATTAATTAGTTTATAAGTATCATCATCACCATACTTTTTAGCTAGTTTTATTGCTTCGTCGATAATAATACTTTTTGGAGTACTTAAAGCATTTTTTTCACCTATTGCTAGAAGTAAGATGGCCTGTTCAATATAGCCTAATCTTTCAAATTCCCAATCAATTAAGTTGTCCGCTATCGTTTCTCTAAATTTACGAATATCTGACAATACAAAATCGATTGTACTACTAAATTCTTCACTTAGTAATTCTTCATCACCAAGAATTTCTTCCATGTTGGCTGAAGCTTTAATCAACATTTGATACAAATAAATCATTGCATTTTCTCTTAATTCACTTATTGATTTTACTGCCATAGTCACACTCCTGCCTATTGCTTATTCTACCATATATGACTGCTAGTTGAAAGAAAAAAAGCCGCTATGCGGCTTGTGTTAAAAGTGGGATCCTAAGACGTTCACATCGACATTTTCAACAATGACATCAGCCATTTGTCTGACATCTTTGATAATGACATCTTGAATTTGTCGTGCGATACGATCGGCATTAAAGCCATATTTCACTTTGACATCAACATTAACTTTAGTTAGGCCTTTATCTTCTGATGCATTGAAGCCTTTTTTGAAAGAACCATCCGCAATCACAACGCCTTCCATATCGTCAATACCAATTCGCGCAATATGTTCAATTACACTATACGCAATGTGAACACTGCCTAGTTCGCTGGATTCACCTCTAAAATAATCATGAGCCATTTTCATCACCTTCCTAATTATAGCACGTTTAATACTTCTCTTAAATCTTTACCTTCAAAATACTTCCTGGTTTCTTGTTCATCAATTCCCATACGCTCAACTAACTCTTGTACACTATTGAATTTAAGCTCTTCTCTTAAATATTTAACAAAATGATAACTGATGACTTCCCCATAAATTACTTGATCAAAATCTAGAATATTTCCTTCAATTGATAAATGTATTCTAGTATTAAAAGTTAAGTTATGTCCAATGTTTATCATTACTGGATGTAGCTTATCAAAGACCTGTGCTATCCCAATATATACTCCTTGTTTAGGGAGAACATATTCATCACTTACATATAAGTTTGCGGTTGGAAATCCTATTTTTTGACCTTGGCGATTGCCACCAATCACAGGTCCTGTTAAATGATAGGGTCTTCCTAACATTTGTGTAACCTTTTCAATGTCACCATTTTCCAATGCTTGTATTATGCGGGTCGAACTAATTTTCTCATCTTCTAAAGTAACTAATTCAATTTCATCTACCCCAAAGCTTCCTTGACTTAATTGACTTAAAATCTCTGGATTACCTTGGCCTTTATAGCCAAATCGGAAGTTTTGACCACACGCGACATGTTTGACTTGAAGTGGTTTTAATATTCTATTGACAAAATCTTCTGGTGACAATTGACTAACTTCTTTAGTGAACTCTAGGATAAACCAATAATCAAGTCCTAATTGTTCACCTAGTAGAATACGATCTTCCATGCGGTATAAATGCTTCTTTTCTTCCTCTAAATCTCTAATTACACTCACAGGATCGGGATCAAAGGTAATCAAGCCACTAGCAATCCCTTGTTTCTGTGCAAATTCTTTAGCACTATTAATAAGCTTTTGATGTCCTAAGTGTAATCCGTCAAAATAGCCAATGCAACAAGACACATCCTCTTTCATTGTGATGACATCATTTAGTGATAATTTTATTACTTTCATTACCATAAACCTCTTTTACTTTTATATACATTACTGTTTTCATCTCTTTGATAGATGGCGAGAACTTCATCTTTAAATAAGACAACAACTTCGTCGTGTTCAGACTTAAATTCCATGGGTTTACCAAAAAAGATTGGTTGTGGATCATTGACATGAACATAGGGCAATCCTGTGAGCACATCTTTTTTACTTATTAAATGTGATTGCCAGTTTAAATATGTTAAATCTTTCAAATCAACACATTGATCGATTGTAAAGTCACCAATACCAACACGATTAAGGGCACTCATGGTTCCGATAGTCTCTAATTTTGTTGCGATATCTTCACATAGTGTTCGAATATAGGTTCCTGAACTGACCGTTGCTTCGAAAGTAAATGAGTTATCATTTATACTTAATAATGAAATATCAAATACTTCAATCTTTCGCAACGGAGTATCTATCACTTGTCCTTCGCGATGATATTCATAAAGCTTTTTACCTTTAATTTTTGCGGCTGAGACCATTGGGGTCTTCTGATAGCTTTCTCCTAAAAAAGAATTTAAAATCTCTTCTAATTGTGGTTGAGTAACATCAATAGCTTTTCTTTCTTCAATGACTTCTCCCCATATATCTCCAGTATCAGTTTTTTGACCTAATTGACAAGTAGCGACATACTTCTTAGTTGATAAGTTTAGATATGGTGATAATTTAGTGGCACTTCCTAGCATGACAATGAGTACACCGGTCGCTTGTGGATCTAAGGTCCCTGTGTGTCCAACTTTAAGTTTTGTCATCTGTCTTATATGTTTGACGACACCATGGGAAGTAATATTGGTTGGTTTATTAATGAGTAAGACTCCGTTCATAGCTTCCTCCCTTTTGCTAGTATATTGTACCTAAATTATACTCATAAAGCGATAGTTAGCGTACATTTTAAAAAAGAGTTAAATTTGACATTCATGTTTTCTTTCTCTATACTTACGTTAACAAAAGAATAGAGGACGCGATGTAGATCAGTATTTGATGGAGCTGGCAAGCTATGAAATCAAAGAAAGGCAATCACCGCCGAACGAAATTATAAGGCATTATGATTTTGTGGGGTTATGGGAAATACCTATAACACTCCTTCCACTAAGAAGTGGAAGAGGCGCTAAACAAATTCAAAACAAAAGAATCGTTTAGTGGCGATTCTTTTGTTTTGAAAGGATGAAGAAAATGAAAAAGATTCTTATTATTTTAATGACTACCTTATTTTTAGCCTCATGTTCAGCTACTAATAATTCAGAAGACTTGTTTACGGTGGGTTTAGAGTGCAACTATGCGCCATTTAATTGGTTACAACCAGAGGAAAGTGATACCTCAGTATTTGTTGAGAGTGCAGGAGGCTATTGTGATGGTTATGATGTTCAAATAGCATCATTAATTGCAGATTCATTAGATAAGACACTTGTTATTAAACAAATCAGTTGGGAAGGTCTTATTCCTGCATTACAATCATCAGAGATTGATGCGATTATTGCTGGAATGTCCAATACGCCTGAACGATCACTTGAGGTCTTATTTACAGAACCATATTATGTGAGTGATTATGTCATGGTTATTCCTAATGATTCAGCGTATCTCAATGCTACTAGTATTCAAGATTTTTCCGGAGCAAACATTGTGGGACAAATGAATACTGCTTATGATGTGATTATAGATCAAATTGAAGGTGTAAATCATTTAACTCCTCTTGGATCTTATCCACTAATTGTGCATGCTTTAATTAGCGATGTAGCGGATGGTGCTCCTGCTGAAAAACCTACAGCATTGGCGATTGTTGAAGCAAATCCACAACTTACTTTTATTGAGTTTAGTGAGGGTAATGGTTTTGAACAGAGTGAAGATGCGACCACAGAAGTATCGATTGCGGTGCGCTTAAATGATAATGAACTTGCTGATCAAATTAATGAAGCATTAAATAATATATCTTATGACACGCGTGAAGAATTAATGAACCAAGCGATCTTATCGCAAGGTAATGCTGAATGATTACGTTTTTAGAACACACTTGGCAACTTTTTAATAATTACCAAAACCTATATTTAAGAGGCGTCATGAACACCTTATGGTTATCTCTTTTAGGGACGATCTTTGGTCTTATCCTAGGTTTTGGACTTGCTTCATTGCGTCAAATTAGAATACAGAAACAAGATAAATCTCTGGTAAAGATCTTGAAACAATTGGTTCGTTCTTTAACATATTTCTATATTGAATTTGTTCGTGGTACACCAATGGTCGCACAATCGGTCTTTCTCTATTATGGACTCCGTTCAGTCATCGGGTGGACCCCTATGACTGCGGGTCTTATTATTGTTTCTTTTAATACCGCGGCGTACATGTCTGAGATCATTCGTTCAGGGATTCAATCCATATCTAAGGGTCAACAGGAAGCAGCGTTAGCTCTAGGTATGACAAATAGCCAAAGTTTTCTATCTATTATTTTACCGCAAGCGATTAGAAATGCTTTCCCTTCGATTGGTAATGAGTTTGTGGTCAACATTAAGGATACTTCAATGTTGAATGTCATCATGGTGACTGAACTCTTCTTTCAAGGGATGTCTGTCGCGGGTTCGACTTACAATTATGCAGGTTCCATGTTTATTATTGTAATTTTGTATTTCATTATGACGTTTACTATTTCAAATCTATTGAGACTCGTTGAGAAACGTCTTCGTCAAAATTCGCAGGAGGTTAATGTATGATTGAAATCAAGAATATTGTTAAGTCTTTTAACGATTTAAAAGTGTTAAAAGATATTAGCTTGAATGTTAATCAAGGACAAAAAGTTGCGATTATTGGACCTTCTGGTTCTGGTAAATCAACCTTGTTGCGTTTAATGAATGGTTTGGAGACTCCTGATGAAGGGAAAGTATTATTTGAAAGCAAAGACATTTTCGAATCAAAGTTTTCACTGAATACTCATCGTCAAGAAGTAGGTATGATTTTTCAACAGTTTAATCTTTTTGACCACTTGAATGTTTTGGAGAATTGTAATATTGGACAAGAAAAAGTCTTGAAAAGATCTAAAAAAGAAGCGACTGAAGTGTCACTTCACTTTTTAGATAAAGTCGATATGAAAGATTTCGCGAAAGCGAATGTCAATATGTTATCGGGTGGTCAGAAACAAAGAGTGGCAATTGCGAGAGCGTTGGCTATGAATCCTAAAGTATTACTTTTTGATGAACCAACGTCGGCACTAGATCCCCAAATGGTTCAAGAAGTCTTAGAAGTAATTGAGGAATTAGCTCAGTCTGGTCTGACGATGGTTATTGTGACCCATGAAATGCAGTTTGCTTTTGATGTGGCGGATATCATTTACTTTATGAAGGATGGTCAGATTGTTGAATACGATTCCCCTACTAATCTATTGGCTAATCCACAGAAAGAAGCGACAGTTCAATTTCTATCTAAGTTTTTAAAATAAGAAAACAAAGGGCTATTCCTTTGTTTTCTTTAGGTCTTCTAATATTTCTTCAATTCGGTTTCCTTTATCGATTGAATCATCAATCTTAAAGATGAGTTCTGGTACTTTACGTATTTTGAGTCGTTTGGCTAGTTCACCACGGACGACACCTTTAACTCTTTTTAATTCTTCTAAACGATCTTGTGATTTGACATCTTTGGTGTTTAGAAATGACACATAGATATTCGCAAATGAGATATCACGTGTAACTTGAACGTCTGTGACCGTCACAAAGCCATATTTTGGATTTTTGATCACAGTGCTTAGAATTTCAGATACTTCTTTGAGAATGGTTCCTTCTAGTCTTTCATGTTTTATACTCATATGACTGGAACCTCTTCTTCACCATAGCTTTCAATTAGATCGCCTTCTTTGATATCGTTGAAGTTTTCGATGGTAATACCACATTCATAACCTGCCGCAACTTCTTTGACATCATTTTCATAACGACGTAGTGTTCCTAATTTACCATCATAGACAATAATACCTTCACGAATAAGTCTTACTTTGGAATCTCTCTTAATTTTTCCATCAGTGACCATGCTTCCGGCAATAGTACCTAAGCGTGATACCTTAAATAGCTGACGTACTTCTGCTTGACCCCAAATAACTTCTTCATAGACAGGAGCGAGCATTCCTTTCATGGCGAGTTCCATTTCTTCGACTGCTTTATAAATAATATTGTGAAGTCGAATAGTAACTTTTTCTTCTTCCGCCTTTTTACGTACGTTTGCGTTTGGACGAACGTTAAAGCCGTATACAATCGCATTTGATGCGGCCGCTAACATAATATCAGATTCACTGATTGCTCCTGCGGTAGCACGTATGACGTTAACATGGACGCCTTCGACATCGATTCTCTCTAATGATGCTTTAACAGCTTCTGCGGAACCTTGGACGTCTGCTTTCAATACTACTGGAATTTCTTGTAGTGCTTGATCTTGAATATGTTGAGTTAAATCTTCAAGCGAAATAGCTGATGATTTATTTCTATCTGCTTCAATCTTTTGATCTAAGCGACTGTCCGCAATGGAACGAGCAGCTTTATCTTCTTCAAAGGCCTTAAAGAGATCTCCTGCTTCAGGTACATCACTTAAACCGATGATTTCAACTGGGGTTGATGGTAAGGCTTCTTTGATTTCACGACCTTTATCATCTACCATCTTACGGACACGTCCATGACTGGTGCCTACGACGATTGGACTTGAGGTATTGAGTGTCCCGTTTTGTACTAATAATGTCGCGACAGGTCCTCTGCCCTTATCAAGTCTAGCTTCAATTACAGTTCCTGTGGCTAAGCGTTTAGGGTTAGCTGTGAGCTCTTGTAAATCTGCCATGAGTTGAATGGTTTCTAATAGTTCGTCAATTCCACTACCTGTATGGGCTGAAATTTCGACAAATGGTACTTCGCCACCATACTCTTCGGGCATGACTTCTAAGTCCATTAATTCATTTTTAACACGGTCTGGATTAGCGGTTGGTTTATCCATCTTGTTGATGGCGATAATCATAGGGACTTTTGCTGCACGAGCATGGTCTAATGCTTCTTTAGTTTGAGGCATTACTCCATCGTCGGCTGCGACGACTATGACAACGATATCCGTAATTTGGGCACCACGGGCTCTCATGGATGTAAAGGCTTCGTGTCCTGGGGTATCTAAAAACGTTAACTTACGTCCTTTTTTACCACCTATTTGAATTTGATAGGCTCCAATATGTTGGGTAATTCCTCCAAATTCATCATCTGTAACTTTAGCGTTACGGATGGAGTCCAATAGACTTGTTTTACCGTGGTCAACGTGTCCCATAATAGTGATGACTGGAGGTCTTGAGACTAAATCTTTTGGATCGTCTTCTTGAGTATCCACAAGACTTACTTCGTCTACAATTTCCTCTTTTGTGGCATCTACTTCATATTCAAGACAGACTAACTCGACTAATTCGTCACTTAATCCGTCATTAATAGTGACAGCGGTTCCCATCATAAATAATACACGAATGACGTCTGATGCATTTTTGCTCAGACGATTCGCTAATTCACCGACTGTAATTCCTTCATAATATGTAATTTCTGTTACTTTGGGGCCTTTTGGTTTAAAATCAGAAACCTGCTTGTTGTTTCTATTTCTTGAGCCTTTCTTGTTTTTTGATCTTCTTGTTGGTTTTCTAGACATCTATATAATTCCCTCCTCATTGTTTTTCAATAACATATTGGCAAAGTGACGATCGCTAATTGCTAGTGCGACACGATTATTTTTTCCTATAGCTTTGGATAAGTTATCGATTGTTAGACCGATATGGTATTGAATGTTGTAATACTTACATTTATTTGTAAGTTGTTTTTTTGTTCGATTAGAAGCATCTTGTGCGATGATCACTAATTGTGCTTCTTGATTGCGGATGGACTTTAGCACTTGCTCACCAGTTATCAATTTACCTGCTTTTTGAGCGATTCCTAAGCGATTAAGCGCTTGGGAATTAAGAGAGGTAATCTCTAATTGATTCATAGACCTCATCTGGAATATCAACTCCTAATGCTCTTTTTAATAAACCCTTATCTTTTGCGATATTGAGTGCTTCAATGCTTTTTTTAATATAAGCTCCTCGACCATTCTTTTTACCAGTAGGGTCGATGACAATTTTATTTTCTGGTGTTTTGACGATACGTAATAATTCTTGTTTAGGAAGTTGTTCGCCAGTAGCGATACATTTTCTTAATGGTATTTTTCTAGCCATTAGTCCTCGTCATAATAATCATCGAATGCATCATAATCAATATCGTCATCCCATAGAGAGGCTTCTTCGCGAGCTTTTTGCTCTTCAATTTCCGCAAGTTCTTCTTCTGAATATTCGGGTTTAATTTCATACTCAATTTCTTTGAGTAATTCAGCAGTATTGATACGTTTTTCACTGTCTCTATCTTTTCTTCTACGAGACGTAAATTGTTCTTGAGTCTTTTTACCAGCCGCAAGTTCTTCAAATTTTGAGACATAATCATGACGTGGTTTGAGAGCTTGTTTTATGTCTACGACAATCTCTTCTTCCTCTTCATCTTCAATCTCAGTTATTTCTTCTTTTATTTCTTCTATCTCTTCAATTTCTTCAATCACTTCTACTACTTCTTCAACTTCAGCAATTTCTTCAAGCTCTTCTACTTCTTCAATGATTTCATCAATGATGACTTCATCTACTTCAATTTCATCTATGACAACTTCTTCTTCAATCACTTCTTGTTGAGCAAGTTTTTCAAGACGCTTTTCATCAATAGAAGCTTGATAATCTGCCATTAGCGCATAGCTATCGACCCCAGATTCACTCATTTCAGTTTCTGATTTAATATCAATCTTAGAACCCGTTAGACGGACTGCTAGTCTAGCATTTTTACCTCTTTTACCAATTGCTAAAGAAAGTTGTCCATCATCAACGACGACAATGAGACCTTTCTTTTCAGGGTTAGGGAAAACGGCTAATACTTGAGCTGGTGATAAAGCATTTTTAATTAATTCAATTGGATTATCTGACCATTCAAAGATATCAATTTTTTCACCCTTAAGTTCTTCGATAACCACTTGAACACGAGAACCACGAGGTCCAATACATGCTCCAATGGGATCAATTTCAGGATTCTTTGAATAAACAGCCATCTTAGTACGTTCGCCTGCTTCACGAGCAATCGCTTTAATTTCGACGACACCATCATAAATCTCAGGGACTTCTTTTTCAAATAAACGTTTGACTAACTTTTCATCAGAACGTGAGACAATAACTTGGGCACCCTTAGTGTCCTTGATGACTTCAGTAATGACCACACGATAACGTTGGCCTTCACGATACATCTCACCAGGAATTTGTTGAGCACGAGGCATAATCGCAAGTGCTTTACCTAAGTTGACGACTGAAAACTTTTCTTCTACTGATTCAATTTCACCGATAATCATTTCATCTAATTTATCGATATATTCATCATAGACAGCTTGTTTTTCAGCTTCACGAATCTTTTGTTTTAAGACTTGTTTGGCTAATAATGCGGCACCGCGTCCAATATCTTCAATAGGAAATTCTATCTTATAGAATTGACCAATTTCTAAATTAGGATCACGTTTAATAATTTCTTTGTACTCAACTTGTAGTTCATCATCTTCTACTTCTTCTACCACTTCATATTGTTGATACAGGCGCATTTCACCTTTTTCATCAACTTCTATACTTACATTGGCATCAGGAATATTGATTTGTTTACGAAAAGCTTTAGTTAAAGCTTCTTTTAGCGCATCAATAATGATTTCTTGAGATACATTGCGATTTTCTTCGATACTTGCCATCGCTTCGACAAGGTTATTAATATTCATAGTCACTCCTTACACTTTGACTGCTAAGCGAATCTTCGCTACATTTTCTTTATCTAATTCAATCTTCTTTTTAGCATGTTTGACACGATATTCTATCGTAATAGAATCTTGATTAATTTCAACTAAATCGCCATACACACTGTCTGCTCCTTGGAGAGGATTTCTAAACTTAACAAAAACATACTTGTTTAAGCTCTCGTCTAATTGATCCAGTTCCAATTCTCTTTCGGCACCAGCGCTACCGATATCTAATAGGTATTCTTCTTCTACTAGATTACTTTCATCAATTGCTGAAGAAAGAAGTTCGCTGACTTGAGCAATACCATCTAAATCCACTGCTTTATCATCATGATAGACTAAAATCTCTAGGGTTTTCATATGTTGAAATTTCGACCATGAGATAGAAAATAATTTAAAATCATGTTGATTTAATAGCGGTTCGATGATTGCTTTTATTTGATCTAAATTGTTCACTCAACACCTCTTTAAACATAATAGAAGGAGTGGCGCAACCACTCCTTTGTTAAATATCATTTACATTATAGCATGATTTCATATTATTTCAAATTTAAACCAACTGTTGATTAGCTAAAATAGCAATCTTTATAAATGAATAATAATTTTTCCATCAGAAATACGAATGATTCTTTGACAATAGTTTGATACTTGATCAATGATTTTTTTATCTTTCAACTAAAACAGTGAGATTTGATTGGTCTCTGATAAGCCATCTGTAGCATTGAGTTTCTTCATTTCATTAACAAGAGTTTGATTCAAACCAGTACGTGCTTGGACATCCTCTAAGGAAAGGAAGTCGTTCTCTTCACGAGCACTTACAATTGAATGAGCCACATTACTGCCAAGTCCATCCATTGCCACAAAAGGAATCATGAGTTGTTTATCATGATTAGGATCTGGTAAAAATTCAACTGCAGGTGATGAATTAATATTCAACGGCGCAAAGTTGTATCCTCTTAATGTCATCTCTAATGCGACCTCTAGGGTAGTCAATAGTTGAATCTCTTTATTAGTTACTTTGTTTTCAATGTTATAAGAATTACGACGTGTATTAATATCATTAATGCGAGCTAAAATGACATCCGCTCCACCCATCATGGTCTCTATTTCATAGGCATCTACACGTAGTGTGAAAAATTGTCCATAGAAAGCAAGTGGATGATGCACCTTAAACCATGCGACGCGATAGCCCATCATACAATACGCTACAGCGTGAGCCTTAGGGAAAAGATATTTGATTTTTAAACATGATTCAATATACCAATTCGATACATTGTGTTCATTCATGGCCTCAATCCATTCAGGTCTAAGTCCCCTGCCCTTACGAACAGATTCCATAATCGCAAAAGCCATTTTAGAATCAAGTCCTTTATGAATTAAATCGGTCATGATATCATCTCGACAACAAATAACATTCTGTAATGATAGTTCTCCAGAAGAAATTAACTCTGAAGCATTACCCAGCCATACATCCGTTCCATGAGAAAGACCTGAAATTCTTACCAAATCAGAAAAGTGTGTAGGTTTTGTATCATCTAGAATTTTTCTAACAAAGCTAGTTCCAAACTCAGGTAAACCAACCGCACCGTTTTTATCAAGTGCCTTTCTCTCATCTATCATCAAGGCATCTGTTGAAGAAAAGAGTGACATTGTTTTAGGATCATTCATAGGAATTTCCTTAGGATCAATACCAGATACTTTCTCTAGGTATTTCATCGCTGTCGGATCTACGTGACCTAAGATATCAAGTTTTAAGACATTATCATGAATATCATTAAACTCAAAATGAGTTGTAAGCCAAGAAGCTTCTGGATTATTAGCTGGAAACTGATATGGTGTAAAGTCAAAGACATCCATATCTTGAGGAATAACGATAATTCCTCCTGGATGTTGTCCCGTACTACGCTTAACACCTGTACTCCCTTGGGTTAAATATTCTTTATAAGCACTATGTGCCGTCTGTTTATCGGGATGTTCCTCAAAGAAACCACTCACATGACCAAAGGCGGTCTTATCCGCAATCGTACCAATCGTACCCGCCCGATACACTTTCTTTTCACCAAATATCTCTTTAGTAAACGCATGGGCTTGTTCTTGGAAATCACTTGAGAAGTTTAAGTCAATATCAGGAACCTTATCACCTTGGAAACCTAAGAAAGTCTCAAAAGGAATGTTTTGACCCTCACGAATCAAAGGTTCATTACACTGTGGACAGTTTTTAGCATCTAAGTCATATCCTGAAGAATATTCACCATCTAAGAAAAACTGGTGATGATGACAATGTTCACACACATAGTGAGGAGGTAACGGATTTACTTCGGTAATCTCAGCCATCGTAGCGACAAAACTAGAACCTACCGAACCCCGTGAACCTACCATATAACCATGTTCTAACGAGTGTTTAACCAGTAGATAAGAAGTATAATAAATGACTCCATAACCATTTGAAATAATAGCTTCTAGCTCTCGCACTAAACGTTTCTCCACTACTTCTGGCAAAGGATTACCATAGATTCGATGAGCATTAGAATAACAAATCTCTCTTAACTTTTCATCAGAACCCTCAATATGAGGAGTATATAACTGATCAGGAATTGGTTGAATCACACTAATCTGATCACTAATCACTTTAGGATTATCAATGACCATTTCCTTCACTAACTCTTTCTCTAAATACGGATAACCCTCTAACATCTCAGAAGTCGTGCGGAAATGTTGATAAGGTAATTCATTATTTTGACGAATAGTATTGTCATAAACATATAAAGGATGACGCACTCCACCTAAACCTATCGCATTAACATAGACATCTCTAAAGATTTTATCTTCCTTATCAAGATAGTGAGCATCTCCAGTCGCAACGACTAGCTTATTCATCTTCTTAGCAATATAAATAATATCTTTTAATATCTGAATTAATTGTTCTTCGGATTTGATACTTGTCGTATAGAGAAGTGGTCTATAATTTTCTAAGGGTTGAATTTCGATATAATCATAAAACTTCATCTCTTCTTCTAGCTCTGATAGAGAACCAGTTTTCGCAATATCAAACAACAATGAATTATAACAAGCAGAGCCAACCAAGAGATGTTCTCTCAATCGTTCTATCTCATGTCTAGGAATACGTGGTTCCGCATTAGATTCATTACTCTTCTTAATAGACTTACCTCTAAAACGTAAATATTGTGTATGAGATAAGGACACCAATTCATAAATAGCCTTTAGACCTTCATCATTTTTGGCCAATAAATTTACGTGATATTTCATAGCCTTATCAACAGATGACGTATTTTGATTAATCTTCATTAAATCAGAAGTGTTATGAATTCCTTCTCTTTCACAATCTGTTAAAAGAGAAATTAAAACAGAACTTAACACTTGAGCATCATAATCCGCTCTATGTGCTACGTTTTGATCATAAGCAATACGATAATGACGAGCCACAGAACCTAAGGTGTAACTACGCTTAAGATCAATCATCAACCTAGACAGATCTAAAGTATCTAATACTGTGTTTTCAAGTGGTTTCATATCTTGATTAATAAGTGCTTGTTGTAAAAATCTCATATCAAATGTAGCATTATGGGCAACTAAAATACTATCCCCAACAAACTCTTTAATTTTTATCAGTGCATCCTTTAGTTCAAGTCCATTCTCTGTATCCTTAGAAGATATTCCAGTAAGTTTTTGAATATACGCTGGAATCTCTTGTGTAGGCTTAATAAAGAACTGTTTACTATCAACAATGGATTGATTAACAATCTTAACTGCCCCAAATTCAATAATCTCATCAAAACGAGAACTTAACCCTGTCGTCTCCAAGTCAAAGGCGACATAGGTCGCATCCATTAAGTTTTGATTCTTAGGATTGACCAGTGGTTTCAATTGATTTTCCACCATATTCATTTCAACACCATAAAGGACTTTAATTTGATGCTTGCCCTTATTAAGTTTATTCATCGCTCTTTGAGCTGCAGGATAGCCATGAACCACCATGTGGTCTGTAATCGCTACCGCATCATGACCATATTGATACGCCCTCTCCACTAATTGAGCAGTATCACTAATACCATCCATTTCTGAAAACTTAGTATGAGCATGGAGTTCAATACGCTTTTGCGGCGCATCATCAACTTTTGGATACAAATCATCAATCAATTGAATATCAAATATTCTCAAACGATTCTCTTTACGATAGGAGTTATATTCATAATTTCCATACAACATCACTGATTGGCCTACTTTGTAGTCAAACTCTTCCTCTTCATTTATGTATAATGTACCCTCAATCGCATCTTGTTGATGATAAATAAAGACCGTAACTTCAATGTTTTTAGCACGAGTCACTCGCTGGTCAATCTTAAAAATAACACCCTTTGTCTTAATATTAGACACTTCATCGACCAATTGATGTAAAGCAACTTCGGTATTATTCTCAATCTTTGTCTTACGCCTTTTCCTAGGTTGTGGTTTTACGACTTTAGTCAAAGCTATCTCAATCTCAGATTCAACATTAACCTTCGTATTGTTTTGTCGGTGTTCATAATTAACATTTAATAAAATACCAATTTCATTTAACGCTGTTTTTAAAAGATACATGGCATCTTTAATAATTGCTGTCTGTTCATCATTATTAACCATGTAATAAAGTTGTTGATCAACTAAACGCGTTGAAAAATTTAATATTCTTTCATCAATTTTGTAATCTTTGGTGATATACATGATGTACTTCATTAAATTTTGATAACTGAAAGATTGTGTTTCACAATCAAGTGTCACCAAGACTTCACAATTAAAACGATTATTTAACTGGTTAACAATTCTTTCATAAAGATTAAAGGGTACCAATTTAATAACCGGAAAAGTCACATGTAAAAGATTACTTGAAGTTGAATAAGTAATTATAAGAGGTTCATTTTTAAAAAGTGCACTTTGATCTTGAGATAAACCACACTGTTTCAATAATTCATAAGCTTCCATTATTTCACCAACTTTTCTAATGCATCTTTCGCGGCCGCTTGTTGAGATCTTTTCTTCGACGATCCCTTACCCTTACCTAACATAAGTCCATCCATCTTTACTACTGATTCAAAGGTCGGATTATTACTAGGACCAGTAGTAGAAATGACTTCATAAGTCACCGTCTTACGGGTATCAGATTGCATAAATTCTTGTAATTTTGTTTTATAGTCCATGACATCTAAGGTTTCAAGGGTTAAAAATGCGGGAACAACACTCTTATTAAATATCTTATCGACATTTTCTAGATTACCATCTAAATAAAGGGCTCCCAATAAGGCTTCATAAGCATCCGCAATATTAGAATCTCTTTCATTACCGCCATTTTTAAGCTCACCAGCACCTAAAATTAAGTGATCATTTATTTTTAGTTGTCTTCCAAAAGTAGCTAAAGCTTTTTCATTCACTAATTGTGAGCGCAACAAAGTCATCTGTCCCTCACTCAAGAGTGGAATTTGTTGATATAAAAACTTAGCACTCAATAGTTGTAAGACCGCATCACCTATAAACTCTAATCTTTCGTTATCTTCAAAAACAACTTTACTCTCATTGACATAAGATGAATGAATGAACGCTTGTTTAATAAGATTTAAATCATTAATCACTAATTCTTGTTCATTGAGCCATTCCATAAGTTTCATAAGTGACATCCTTTCTATCAGATTGCTGCTTGTAATAGTATTTGATCCATTTGTTGTTCAATAGACTCTACATATTGTCTACTCTCTTCATCATTAGCCTTCAATAATTCAAAAGCATCTTCTTTAGCCTGAACTAAAATCTTTTCATCCTTAATGATATCAGATAATAAAAAGTTTGGAATGCCCGATTGTCTTTCACCCAACAAATCACCAGTACCCCTCATTTTTAAATCATAATAAGCAAGTTCAAAACCATCACTTGTTTCAATTAAGTACTGAAGTCTTTGAATGCTATCGACATCCTTAGAATCTGTTAATAAATAACATAAACCTTCTGTCCCATCTCGTCCTATTCTACCACGTAATTGGTGAATTTGAGCAAGACCAAAACGATCCGCATCATAAATCACCATGGTGTTCGCTGTAGGAACATGAAGGCCAACTTCAATAACAGTCGTTGTGACTAGTAAATCAATTCTTTGATTCTTAAATTCAAATAGAACATAATTGATTTCTTCACTCGATAATTGACCATGAATCAAAGCGATATTTATTTGATGTCCATAGTGTTTCACTAATTGATCATAAACATCTTTTACATTACGCATCTTTAATGTCGATTGATCTATTGAAGGACACACAACATAACACTGATCCTTATTTTTGATACGTTCTACAATCGTATCCATTATAGGAATCATACTATTTTGTTTAACAAGTTTTGTAATGACTTTTTTACGTGAACTTGGCATCGTCTCAATCGTCGACACATCTAAATGAGCATACAAAACGGCTGCTAAAGAACGAGGAATCGGTGTCGCTGACATCATCAACGTATCAACTTAATAGCCCTTTTGAATTAATGATTGTCTTTGATTGACTCCAAAACGATGTTGTTCATCAATAATAACTAGTCCTAAATTATTAAACTCTGTCGATTCAGAAAATAATGAATGGGTACCCACCACAATCTGGGTATGACCACTTTCAAGATTATCCAGTACTTCTTGTTTCTCTTTTGTTTTTAATGAAGACGATAACACTGAAATATTTGAATCGTTAAAAAACTCTCTAAAGGCTGAAGCATGTTGATTCATCAACACCTCAGTTGGACACAGATAAGCTACTTGAAAACCATTTTGAACCGCAATAAAACTAGCCAATAAAGCAATAATAGTTTTACCAGAACCCACATCTCCTTGTAATAGACGTGTCATACTCAATGAAGATGAAAGGTCATTTCTAATATCTTGAAGTGATGTAAGTTGATCATCTGTTAATTGAAATGGTAGTGACTCAATTTTCTCATTTAACTTTTTATCACTAATAGTCTTTAGTGGTTTATGTTCTGATTTTAATAATCTTTTTTGAAGTAAAAGAGCGACTTGATAGTCTAGAAACTCCGCATACTTAAGTGTTCTAAGCGCATAGTTTAGATGTTGTAAAGAACTTGGTTGATGAAGTTGTTTAATGCTTTCCTGTGTTGATAACAAGCGATAACGTTCACTAAACTTAGCCGGAACTCTTTCAGTAACAGACTGAATATTTTCTTTAACCACTTTCTTCATGATTTGACGCATTTGGTATTGTTTCAATTTACCCTTAAGTGGATAGACTGGAAATATTCCCGTTTGTTCATGAATTGGTTTAAGATTTACACTCGTCGCATTAATTTCATGTGCCTTAGATACTTTACCAATGATTGTAACTTGTTGTCCTTCCAAATCTTTCTTTAGATAAGGATTAAAGCTTACAATTTTATAAAGGTGAGTATCTGTCTGTGCCTCAAAACGTACAATAGCTTGTTTATAGGAACGTCGAAAAATAGAAATTGGAGAGACAATCCTTGCGCTAAAAATGACTTCATCCCCTACTTGCCAACTATTTTCATCTTTGATGGTCCGTGTCTCATAACGAAAAGGATAAATAGCTAATGCGTCTTTATCCTCAAAGTCTTGCTGATTGAAATAACTTGATAAGTTTTGACGTTGTTTTGGCGTCAACATGACTTATTCAACACCTACCATATAAGAATAGACTGGCTGTCCGCCAAGAACCAATTCCACATCTAAGTCGTGTTTTTCTTCTAAAGTTTCTGCTAATTCTTGAGCATGATTTTCTTCAATGTCTTCACCAGCAATCAAGGTGATGATTTCACTCTCTTCATCAATCATTGAATCAACTAGTGCCATTAAAGCTTCATCTTTATCACTCACACTCACAATGATTTCCTTACCAACTAAAGCCATATATTCACCCGCTTTAATTTCTACAGAATCAATGCTGGTGTCCTTGATCGCATAAGTAATTGAACCTGCTTTAGTATCATTTACTGCTTCTGTCATCGCCTCAATGTTTTCCTCAAGTGATACTTCAGGATTGAAACTGATACATGCGGAAAGTCCATGAGGGATTGATTTAGTTTCAATGACCGTAATGTCCTTATCTTCTAATACTTCAGCTGTTTGTTTAGCTGCCATAAATATATTGGAGTTATTAGGTAATATGATAATATGATCCGCATTAATGGCTTGAATCGCTGCCACAAAGTCTTCTGTCGAAGGATTCATTGTCTGACCACCAGCAATAATCTTATCAACTCTTAAATCTTTGAAATAAGTTGCTAGACCATCCCCTGCACAAACTGAAACAATCGCATATTTTTTATGTTCATTAGTACTAACTTCACCATGAGCTTCTTCTACTAAGATTGCTTGGTGTTGTTCTGTCATATTCTCAATTTTTAGACGAACAAATTCCCCAAAACGTTGTCCAAAATTAAGAGCATCCCCTGGTTTAAGTGTATGAATATGTACTTTTACTATATCTTCATCTCTAACGACAACCAATGAATCCCCTTGTTTAGATATTTCATTTCTAAAGCGACTTTCATTAAACTCAGTCTTCATTTGGTCATTAAGTTGAATAATAAATTCAGTACAATAACCAAACTCATCATGTTCAAATTGAGTTTGAACCGCCACATGTCCCATTTGTTGAGTTGAGCTGGCTTCTATTGGCTTTCCATATAAACTGGCTTGAAAACCTTCAAATATCTTAAGTAAGCCTGCTCCTCCACTATCGACAACCCCTACTTCTTTTAAGACAGGAAGTAATTCTGGAGTATAATCTAAGGCAATTTGAGCTTCTTCCATAAAATAATCAAAAGTTTCAATAATTGTTAAAGGTTCTTTTGAATTATTTACAAATTCTAATACTTTTTGACCCGCCATACGCATGACAGTCAAAATAGTACCTTCTACTGGACGCATAACGGCTTTATAGGCGACTTCACGGCCTGTATCTAAAGCTAGCGCTAAATCTTTAGAGTTGATCGTTTCTTTCTCAACCATGGCTTGAGAAATCCCTCTAAATATTTGTGATAAGATAACCCCCGAGTTACCTCGTGCACCCATTAAAAGACCACGTGAAAACTCTTTACTAAGTTGTCCAATGTGATCGGTGCTACTATTTCTTATATCATTTAAACCATTAGTGAAGGTTAGGTTCATATTGGTTCCAGTATCTCCATCTGGCACTGGAAAGACATTCAGTTGGTCAATTTCTTGATAATGATTGAAAAGATTATTACGACCGCTTTCAATCATTTCCTTAAATTGAATTGCTGTAAGTTTATCCATACTACTTCATAACCTTAATGCCTTGGACATATACATTTACTTTTGTAAAAGTTTGTTCCAACGATTTTTCTAATGTGTATTTTACTTTTTCTTGAATAGAGGCAATTACTTCACTTAATTTAACCCCATAAGATAATATGACATATAAGTCGATTTCATATCCTTCTTCATCTTTCTTAACAACTACCCCACGAGAAAAGTTGTCTCGTTTTAATAGTTCAGCGAATCCATCTTTTAATAATTTTTGAGATGCCATTCCCACAACACCATAACATTCCATCACGACACCACCAGCTAACATTGCGATCGCATCTGAGCTAATATTAATAGTACCAAGTTGGGTTGATCGATCAATTGACATACAAATTCCTCCTTACTTATGACTCATTATAGCACAAGCTTTTTCATAATTAAATGACACTAATCACTCACAAACCGAAGCAACCATCGATTGAGTAAAAGGATCAATTAAGATACAGCGCTTGTCTGAATCTAACCTATTGATTACACCATAATAGTTCTCACTCGTCAACAGTTCCAGTCCACTTAAAGGACTTGTAATGATAATTCCATCACTCATTTGAAACTCAATCTGGGTTTCATCATATGAGGTAGGTTTTCTTCTCATTTCGCTAATTGAACCATAAATAGAGGGTTCAATGCGTGTTAAGAATTTGACCAGCTCTTCAAAATGTTCATTTGTATACCCACTTATTAAAGGCAAGTCAGCAATTAATGACAAATCTGTAATAGCTAATAATTGTCCTTCTTCACTCAATAAAGATGTCTGTTGATTATTATTGATATAAGCGATAAATTTTTTTTCGATAATCTGAATACTTACAGATTGTAACCAGCAATTTATGGAAACCTTACTATCTTCAATCATTGGATGGTTATTGATTTTATTTTCAATTAAAAACCCTACTTGCAAATAAACTCTTTCATCTAATGACACCTCACTCCACTCTAATACTTCATCATCACTTAAGACATGATTGTTTTTAATGGCAATGAGATTCACTCTTGAATATTTGCTCTTGTCGTATTGAACAAAAGCAACCACTAACAAACAGAGTATCAAAAAGATAGCGACGACTTTAATCCAAGCTCTAATTCTTCTTTTCTTCTTTCGCTTCTTTTCCTGTTTTATTTCATTTTGAATGGTCGCTAATGGTGTTTCCAATTAAATGACTCCACTTCTAACACGAGATCTACTCCAAATTGAGTTTTAACTTTCTCTTTAATTAAGTCTATAATGTTGATAATGTCCTCGAATGTCGCATTTTCATTGTTCACGATGAAGTTACTATGTTTACTTGATACAGAAGCATCACCAATGCGATGACCTCGTAAACCACATTCATCGATATACTGCCAGCTTGGTTTATCTAAATTTCTAAAACATGAACCAAATGTATACTCACTTAAGGGTTGGGTGTTTAATCGTCTATCTCTACGCTCATTCATTATCGACTCAATTGTCTTAAAATCACCTTGAGTTAAATGAAGTCTTGCGGCAATGATTATCCAATCTCTATTCTCTTGAAAAATAGACTTTCGATACTCAAATTCACAGGCTTTATTCGACATCCACTCTAATTCACTACCTTTAAGAACTAACACTTCACTTACTACATTACTAATTGAAGAATGATATGCTCCAGCGTTCATAAAGATCGCACCACCTAACGTCCCAGGAATTCCTCCTGCCCACTGTAGCCCACTGAGGTTTTGTTTCATGGCATAATAAGCTAAAGAAGGCAATGAATAGCCTGCTTCAACCACTATTCGATGGTCATTTTGATATATATTGTTTAATGTACGAGTCAATTTAATAATGAGTCCATGATAAGCATCATCACTTGCTAAAATATTTGAACCATTACCAAAGATAAAATAATCAATCGCTTCATTCTTACAAAATTGTATAGTCTCTAAGAGCGCTAAAACATTTTTAGGATAGATAACTCCATCCGCAATTCCACCAACTCTAATTGTTGTTAATGAAGAGATGGGCACTTGTAAATTTAATTTTCCAAATTGTTTTAATTTTAATATTTGTTGATCATTCATAACATTTTCTCCACAAGGTCAGCCATTTTTTCATTGGCATCCATAAAAGCAAGCTGTTGGGTATTCTCTTTTAATGTCTTAAGTAATTCTTTGTTCTTCAATGTAGAACGTATCATTTGTGACAATTTATTTTCAGTTAACTCTTTCTCCTCAATCATTAAGGCAGCTTCTTGATCTACACAAGCCAACGCATTAAAGTATTGATGATTATTCGCTACATAGGGACTAGGTATTAAGATTGAAGGTACACCAAACGCCATTAATTCAGCGATAGAGGTTGCTCCAGCGCGTGAAATAACCAAATCACAATGAGGCAACAAGGAGACCTGGTCCACTTGAGAAAAGACCGCGATATCTTTATCTAAATTGTCTTGATAGACACTATGATTATTGGTACCACTAGAGATAACTATTTCAATATCATCCCAGTTTTCATCGTTAATCATTTTGGCAATTACTGTATTAACCGTTTCTGAGCCCAATGAACCCATGACAAAATAAATTAAGTCTTTAGATTTATCTAGTTGATAATCATCTAATATATTTTGATTAATCTTTTGTTGTTTAACCATTGAAGAACGAGGATTACCTAGTAAATAAGTATGTGGGTTACTAAAGTATTGGCGAGCATGTTCATAACAAATCACCACTGATTCTGCCTTTTTCTCTAAGGCTTTATTAGCTTTTCCCGCATAAGCATTCTGTTCATGAAGTATATAAGGAATCTTTAATTGGCGAGCTGCTTCACAAACAGGATAGGTAACATAACCCCCAAAGGAGACCACTTTTTCTATTTTGTTTTCTTTTAATATCTTTTTAGCTTCTTTAATAGCCGCAAATTGAGACCATAAAGCTTTTAATTGTTTTATTACATTACCACTTAAACCAGCATTGTTAAGACCAAAAAAAGGATAATTGGTTTGTGAGACAATATCTTTTTCCATTTTATCTTGATGGCCTATATAAATAATATCATGATGACGAGCTTTTAACTCATCTGCCAGAGCTAAGGCAGGATAGATATGTCCCCCTGTACCTCCAGCTGTTATACATATTTTCATGTTGTTTCCTTTCAAATATTATTGTTATTCATTTGAAAACAAATCTTGTAATAAAGGAATCTTTAAGTGTTCATAGGCTTTAGGTGTCGCAACACGACCTCTTTGTGTACGATTAATAAACCCTATCGATAATAAATAAGGCTCATAGACATCTTCTAAAGTGGTAGCTTCTTCTGAGATTGATGAGGCTAAGGCTTCTAGACCCACAGGCCCACCATCAAAACGTTCAATGATACCTAAAAGATAACGAATGTCGACATCATCAAGACCTAATTCATCGACCTTAAGTTGTGATAATGCTTGTCTTGTAATATCTAAATCAATCACATTATCATTTAATACTTGAGCGAAATCTCTGACTCTTCTCAATAGTCTATTGGCAATACGTGGAGTACCGCGTGAACGTTTACCTATTTCTTTAACTGAATCTTCTTTAATGTTTGTCCTTAAAACTCTAGATGAACGTTTAACAATTGTTTGTAGTTGTGAATTCGTATAATACTCAAGTTTAGAAACAATCCCAAAACGATCACGTAAAGGAGCACTTAAATCCCCTGCTCTAGTGGTCGCACCAACTAAAGTAAAGGGTGGTAAGTCTAAACGTAGTGCTCTTGTACTGCCATCATTACCTACAACTATATCAATCGCAAAATCTTCCATCGCAAGATAGAGTACTTCCTCAACGACTTTAGATAAGCGATGAATTTCGTCAATAAATAAGATATCACCTGGTTCTAAGCTACTTAGAATCGCAGCTAAATCACCACTACGTTCAATGGAAGGTCCTGTTGTTACACGGATATTGGTCTCCATTTCATTTGCTAGGATATAAGCTAGAGTCGTTTTACCTAATCCTGGTGGACCATATAAAAGTACATGATCCAATGTTTCATTTCTTGCTTTTGCAGCTCTTATAAAAATATTTAAATTGCTTTTTAAATCATCTTGTCCTATGTATTCATCCATAGTACTAGGTCGTAAGGTCATTTCTTCTAGAATCTCTGAGGACTCCATTTCGTTGCTTAAAATTCTTTCACTCACTTAAAAGCCTCCCTTTTGTTTCATGAGGAGTTGTAAACCGATTCTCACAAGCTCACCAACATCATGATCTTTAGATTGTTTTATCAATTCTTTTTCAATCTTATTAAGTTCACCTTGTTTATAGCCTAAGCCCTTTAATCCACTTAGTGCTTCCTTAACTTGTTCATTACTACTCTCTTTATTAGTACTCTCTAAAATGAGTTTTCCCCTTAAATCTAAAACCATCTGTGAGGCAGTTTTAGCACCAATACCAGGTAATGTTTTCAAATAATTAATATCTTCTGTTTCTATGGCACTAATTAGTCTTTCACTGTCACTTCTTAAAAACATATTGAGCGCTATTTTAGGTCCAATACCTTTGACACTGATAAGTCTTCTAAACAACTGAAGATCTTCTAAAGTTAAAAAACCAAAAAGTGATATTTCATCTTCTCTAACATTAAGAAAAGTATGAACCACAATTTGGTCATTTAGTGTTACTTTATGTTGTTGACTAAAATGTATACGATAACCAATTAAATTGGCTTCTAAAGTAATGGTTGTGGCATCTATGTGTACCACTTGTCCTTTAAGATATGCTATCATGCTCTCACCAACATGATTATATCATGAATTAAGAGTCGATGAAGGTAAACTGGATATTTTGATAAATCACAGTGTCACCATCTTTGACTCCATTTTCTCTCATGAATTCATCGACACCCATTCGCCTTAATGTATGAGCAAAGCGCATTGAAGAATATTCATCAGTAAATTCGATCTGTTTAAAGCGACGATCAATTCTTTTAGATTCAAAACGCCATAGACCTTTGTCAATTTGTTCAATCTTGAAATCATCCTTAGGCTTCTCATCGAAAGTAAAGACAACTTCTTCAGAAATTGGGGCACTTAATATCTCACCCTTATTCTTCTCTTCATCCAATTGATCACCAATTTCATACAACAAAGGCTGCAGTCCTTCGTTTATCAAGGTAATTGTTTCGAATACCTTGATCTTTGGATATTTTTCTTTGAAACGCTTAACATTGTCTTTCGCATCATCACCATCCATTTTATTGGCAACCACGATCATTGGACGTTTCATTAAATCTGGATTATATTGTTTTAATTCGTTATTAATGATTTCGAAGTCTTCTAATGGATCTCTTTGATCTTCGGCTGCCATATCTATGACATGGACTAAGACTTTACAGCGTTCAATATGTTGTAGAAACTGTGTTCCTAATCCTTTACCTTCTGAAGCAAATTCAATAAGTCCAGGTAAATCGGCCATAACAAAGCTTCGTCCATCTCCAACTTCTACCATACCTAAGTTTGGACTTAGTGTTGTAAAGGGATAGTCTGCGATTTCTGGTTTAGCTTTGGAGACAACACTGAGTAAAGTACTTTTTCCTACAGAAGGAAAACCTACTAAACCTACGTCAGCAAGGACACGTAATTCGACAGTAATACTGAGTTCTTCACCGTCTTCGCCAAATTCAGCGAAATCAGGTGCACTGTTTTTGGCACTCGCAAAGCGATAGTTACCTCTTCCCCCTTTTCCTCCATGAGCCACAATAACTCGTTGGCCTACTTCGACTAAGTCACCGATCACCTCTTGTGTATCGCTATTCTTAATTAAAGTACCTAGGGGAACATAAACTACTAAATCTTGTCCACTGGCACCATGCATTTTCTTGGCCTTACCATTAAAGCCATTCTCTGCTTTTAAATGATGTTGATAACGAAGATCTAACAAGGTTGATTTGTTGGTATCTACTTCAAAGATAACAGAACCACCGGCACCGCCATCTCCACCTGAAGGTCCACCTAAGGGGACATATTTTTCACGACGAAAAGCAACAATACCGTTACCACCATCGCCTGCTTTAGCTTCTAATGTAATTTTATCTACAAACATAATCTCATTTCCTTTCATAAAAAAAGCTTTCTAAGAACAAATTCCTAAAAAGCTTTAGTCTTTATGCTGGGTATACTGAAACTTTTTTACGATCGCGTCCAAGACGTTCGAAACGAACGACACCTTCGACCATTGCGAATAAAGTATCGTCTTTACCTTTTCCGACATTCTCTCCTGGATGAATCTTTGTTCCACGTTGACGATAGAGAATGGAGCCTGCGCTCACTGTCTGACCATCCGCTCTTTTCGCGCCTAATCGCTTAGAATGTGAATCACGTCCGTTTTTAGTAGAACCTGTTCCCTTCTTAGAAGCAAATAATTGAATATTTAAAGTGAATTTCATTGCTTTCACCTCCTCGTATGAATTGTTATGTGTTCAGGATGACTTTCCTGAAGTGTTTTTAGTTGGATCAACATCGTCTCTAATACAATGTTACCGACGCTGTTTGAATTCTTTTCTTTAATTTCTATGACTGGATCATCTGATTCAATCAGTACTAAGTCATAGTCATCATGAGCTAATTCATCTAAGGCATTAAGTGTTCCAACACCTATTGATGAGACCGCTGCACAGACTAAATCAAAGCCTGGATCAGCACTATAAGCATGCCCACTAATGTGGATACTTACGATCCTGTTTTTATTTTGATTAACTTCTACTTTAACCATTAATGCTTTCAATGACTAATCTTGTGTAAGGTTGTCTATGACCTTGACGACGATGTGATGAGCCATTTTTTGATTTCCATTTGTAAATTTTGATCTTACGTGATTTACCTTGTTTTTCAACTTTAGCACTCACGCTAGCACCTTCTACATAAGGGACACCTACTTGAATCTTGTCTCCACCTACTACCAGTACTTTGTCAAAAACGACTTCTTCACCTTCAGCGACTTCTAGTTTTTCAACGAAAATTGTTTCGCCTTCTTTAACCACTAGTTGTTTACCGCCAGTTTCAATTACTGCGTACATGTTGCACCTCCTTTTTATTGTTAGACTCGCCAGTGTTGGTGGATTTCTCACTTAGACCAACAGCCGTGCGGTTGTACATCGTACAACACGTCCGCTTTATTTATCCATAAAGCTTACTTATTATAACATAACTTCATCTAAATGGAAGCATTTTGTTTCAATTGTTATTTTTCAGATCAAATACAATGGGTCATTGTAATAAGACTGAAAATATTGTTTTTAATCTGCTATGACTTCTAGTAAACTGTACTTAGGTTATCGTCAGTTAGAAAGGAGTCTTATGTCTAAACATCTGGCTATGCGCGATCGCGTCATCGTTCAATATGAAATTGAACATAATCATCATTCCTCCCTGAAAACTATCTCTGAAAGAATTAAAATTGATACTTCTTCTTTGTATCGAGAAATTAAGAGAAATCGTTCATCTTGTGGTTCACGTGGGGCTAAGTTTAATAATTCTATGATTACTGATTGTCATCACTTGAAACGCTTCCCTTATGTCTGTAACCGGTGTCCGCACACTCGATCTTGTAGTAAAGAGATTCTTAAATATGATGCTAGTGAAGCTACTAGTAAATCACGATACCTTAGGGAAACTAGTCGCAGTAAGCCCAAACTGAATTCGATTGAAATGAATGAACTCGATAAGAAGACATCTTATCGATTAATTCAAGGACAATCCATCCACCACATCATTTGTACAGATGATAGTTTAGGGGTGAGTGCTTCTACCCTTCGTAGGTATGTTGGTAAAGGTTATCTACAGGCACGTAACCTAGACTTAGCACAGACAGTCCAAAGAAAGTATAAACCAAGAAAAGAGTCTACTTTTCGTAATCGTATCAACATTGAATTACTCGTTAATAGAACTTACGAAGACTATTTAGACTATCAGTCCAGTCAACCAAGGGTTACCCTACAGCTAGACTTGATGATTGGTAAATCACGAGACAAACAAGCCTTACTGACTCTCTATGAACCTCAATCAAAGCTTCAATGGGGCATTATTATTAATCGAAGTGCCTTTAACGTTAACCAAGTTATCTCAGAATTAATACAGCAGCTGGACAACCAAAATCGACGCTTCTTTGATTGTATTTTATGTGACAATGGATCTGAATTTCAAAGAATTTCATTCCTAGAAATCTCAGAAACTGGTGAAATACTTACAAGAGTGTTCTATTGTGATCCCTATGCCTCTTATCAAAAAGGAGGTTGTGAGAGGAACCACGCTTTAGTTCGAAGAATGATTAAAAAAGGAGAAAGTATCTCCCTGTATTCCCAAATTACAGTGAATAATATTTTCCCCAATTTGAATTCCCACAAACGTCCAAGTTTAGGAAATCAATCACCCTTTGAAAGGTTTAAACAATTATTTGGTTTTTGTATCACCGAAATCTTGCCACTTACGATTATTCCAGATAAGGATATTGTCCTAAAATAACCTAATATAATTCTCTGACGATAACCAATCTCATTGTAATAAACTTGAAAAATATGATTTTACAAGTTCTTTTAGTGTGCTTTCATTAGGATGGATACAAATATATTGTATCTTTTTTACTATGTTTTTTCAATTTTTGAAGAATAAAACAGCTAATTATTACCAAGATACAGTCCATTATTCTTTTTTCGACTCTTTAATCTTGTCACTTTGATTCCATTGTATTTAAGTTAGAATCTAACCCAAATAATTAAATTACACGTAATACATTTGTTTCTTAATTTAAATGTAGTAACATAAGAACATAGGAGGTAGTATATGAAAAAATTAT
>JAAZEF010000113.1 GCA_012512455.1 Erysipelothrix sp. | reverse complement strand
TTGGAGTAATTCTTCAATTCGTTTGGTATTAACAAAATGAACTTTAGCTACTTTGTTGAGTTCATTAAAAGTATATTTCGTGACAAATTGAACTCCAAATTGATCGACCTTAGCACTCGCTCCTTTTTGTGAGCGTACTCCATACGAAGACCATTGCTGTGCATGGCCTGCGCCTAATAAAACAGCACCTGCAACATAACTTTGAGCAAGTTCAATAGGGATGAAACTTTTAAAAACTACATATAAGAAAAAACTTGCTAATCCGAACATCAAGAACGGTTTTACTGCCCAACTTGTAAAACTAGAAATCACGACTCCTTTATAATTCTTACGAACATTCAGTATGGCTTTTAAATCTATCTTCAGCATCATCGGAAATATCATAATCCATGTTAATACAGCAATTGGTATTGAAGTATTTAGAATTTGAAGTTTTTCAAGTCTAACCGCAAACTCTGGAAAATATTGTCCAATTGCAATTCCCAAAGCCATGCATATCAATACCCATATTGGCAAATTTTTTTCAAAGAAACTGATGCCTTGCTTCTTCGCTAAAATAGAATCTTTTTTCATTATTCTAATTTTATTTCTCTATTTTGAATGCGTTGCACTAAATCTTCCATCTTCATAACAATTTGATCAACAGTTTCTTCAAATACCGAATCAGATTGTCCACTTGGATCATCTAATCCCCAGTCTTCACGATGTTTCGAAGGAAGCCAAGGACAATCAACATTACATCCCATTGTAACAACAATGTCGACTGACGGTATTACCTCAAGTGTTTTTGATAATTGGGATTCATTCATGTCAACTCCATAGCGTTGTTTAATGATTCGAACCGCATCTTGATTGATTGTATCTCGTTTTTCTGTTCCAGCAGAATAGGCTTCAAAGACATCTGATGCTGTAAGCTTGGCTATTGCTTCTGCCATTTGTGAACGACACGAATTATGCACACATATAAAGGCAACCTTTGGTTTCATTTTATCTCCTTAATCGCAACTTACGTCACGTACTAATACTTCGTCTTGATAGACAAATTGATTCATAAATTGATTCAGCTCTTTTACTCTCACTTGATTCAATTTGTATCTCATCCAATTTCCATCTTTTCTGCTTTCTACCAAATCACATCCAACCAATATTTTCATATGATAAGATAAAGTCGGTTGTGTAATATTGAATACTTCAAGAATATGACAAGCGCATAGTTCTTCTTTTATTAGCATTTCTAAAATTTTTAATCTTGTTTCATCAGACATTGCTTTATAAAGCAATACTGCATCAATGTTTGATATCATTTTTGCCCTTTCATTAGTCATCATTTTTCATTAAGTAATATTCTTAACTGATGTTCATCAACGTTCTCAGAAATCCACGGAATTATTACAGCAGAATCATTTGATTCTTTGACTATCTCATTAATCCACTTTACTTCACTTGCTGCTTTTGCCTTCAGGATTTTTGAATTTGTTTTTGTTCCAACAAGACTTGCATTTACAATCCACCACTTGTTGAATATTCCTGCTCGTTCTAAATCGCTTTTTAATCGTGTTGCTTCGTAATATGGTGTTGCTTCAGCTAAAGTAACAATAACCACTTCTGTCTCTTCTTCGTTCTTAAGCCTTGGCAGTAGATTCCTGACAGACTCTGGTATATCCCCATGTGAACGTTCCATCTCCTTGTGATAGCTTTGCGTTGAATCCAACAATAGTAAAGTATGTCCAGTAGGAGCAGTATCAATAACTACTATCTCATCATTTGATCGCTCTACTATATTAGCAAATGCTCGGAAAACAGCTATTTCTTGAGTACATGGTGATTGAAGATCTTCCTTAATGTAGTCTAAATCTTCTTCCTTCATGGTTTCCCTTGCTTTGGTAAGTACTTCATTCTGGTATTGCAGTAACTCTTCCTTCTCATCAATTTCACTCATAGTAATATTTTGATTCAAGCCAAGAAATCCTCGTAAATGATTTGCAGGATCAGTCGTCGTTAAATGTACCTTTTCACCTTTCTCTGCTAATCCAAGTGCAATAGTACTCGCCATTGTTGTTTTTCCAACTCCACCTTTTCCCATTGCAAAAATAATCCTTTTCTTTGATTCCCCTAGATACTCAATAAGTTGATGAATATTTTTGGCACCGACCTTTTGATAATTAGTCGAATCTACAATTTCATCACTTACTAATAAGGTTCTGAGGCTCTCTATACCAGTGATATTATAAGAGCGAAGCGGTATTTCAAATGTCTTAATAGAATTCAAATGTCTTGGCATTTCACTTAATGCATTTTGTTGTTTAAGAAACATCGCCTTTTCGATTTCGTCTTCCGCTTCACTGTCAAGTAAGCCATTTACGATTAATAGCTGATTCATTATTCCAAGTTCACTTAGTTCCTTTGATGCTCTGTTAGCTTCTAAAAGTGGACTAGTTTCCGGTCGAGTAACAAGCAAAATGGTCGTTTGCTGTTTATCAGAGAGCGTTGCAACTGCATCTGAATACATTTGTTTGTTTTCCTCGAGTCCTGAAAGTTGCCCAAGGCATGAAGCACCATGAGTACTCTCGGAAATAAAACTATCCCAAGCTGAGGGTAATTGTAACATTCTGAGCGTATGTCCTGTTGGTGCAGTATCAAAGACAATATAGTCAAATTTACTTATTTTTTCTTCATCAACAAGATATTTGGTGAACTCGTTAAATGCTGCGATCTCCACCGTGCATGAGCCAGATAACTGCTCTTCCATGTTTTTAAGAATACTTTCTGGTAATTTACCAACATATGGGTTGATAACTTGTTCTCTGTATTGTTGTGCAGCAAGAATTGGATCTAAGTTTGCTAACCATAGGTTATTAACCTTGTCAATCTTTGTCTCAGTATTAGTTAGTTCCATTTCAAATACATCTTGTAAATTGCTAGCTGGATCAGTTGAGATCAGAAGAATCTTAAATCCTTTATCGGCCAAAGTTACTGCTGTTGAACATGCAACCGATGTTTTACCAACACCACCTTTTCCAGTAAAAAACAAGAATTTTGTCAAACTAACCCTCTCAAGATCAAACTTTTCAAATGTGACTATTTCTCCCATTTAACAACATCCATCTTTACAATTACACGTTGTAGATTGACTATCTTTCTTAGCTTTCACCAACACTTCAAATTCTTGGGTGGATAAATATTCTTTTGTCTTAACTACCTCTCCATTAATCAATGTAATTGGTAATGATTCAGAATCACTGTTTAGTAAATCATTCACCAATTTATTGGCAATAAATTTTTGTGGCTCACTAGTCAACTGATATCGACTTATGTCCACACCTTCCTTAGTCAAACGGTCAACTATTCCTGCTACACGTAATAACTCTTTATCTACACTAGGTCCACATACTCCTGTTGAACAACACATTGCTGGATCAAATATCTCAACCTTCATTTTCTAATCTCCTCTCAACATTCATATTTAAATCATACTACTCTATATAGATGTTTGTCAATATAGATAATCATCTATATGGTCAAGCTTTCACCAAGCTATTAAATCTTAGTATTTTAACATTTCTTTACATTAGAAAGGATTTATAACCATGCATCAGCCAATACGTGGAAATCCAATTGTGGACTTCTTTTTACATTAAACTAATCCAAGAAAGGTATCCTATGAAAAACTTAAAAAGAAAAGTATTACTAATTCTAACGCCATTTATCCTTATACTATCAACATTTATGAATGCAGTACCTATATTTGCTGATAGCATTCAAATCACAACACAACCATCAGGCGTTATATCGACAGGCTACTTTGAAGCTGTTAATAGTCGTGGTTGGGCAGTTCAAACAAAGTCCGGTCACAACTCAAATATTATTTATGTCAATGGCGTTATCGCCTTCTGCATCGAGCCCGAAATTCAACGGGGTGATGGTGATGGATATACGATGTCAGACTTCACACATGCACAACGCGAAACCTTCTCACGTATCATTTATCATGGATATGATAATACCGCAAAAACTGGTAAAGATTATGTCATCCCCCAGAATGTTCTTTGTGAGTACATCGCATCCATACGTAATGATTTAGATATCAATGGCTCGTGGGGATTCGAGGGTATTGACTATCAATCTGAAAAAGATTTAATTTGGAGTAAAGTGAATAATCATAATACTCATGCAAGTTTCCACAACACATCCATTAAACTAAAAACTGGTGAGTCAATCACCTTAAATGATACAAACAATACATTGCACCAATCAATACTCATTAATAACGGTGGTCTTGATGTTTCGTTGTCAGGAAACCAAGTAACACTTACAGCCAGAAGTGATTCTCCATCATCACCATAAATACATTTAAGAAATATGGCAATATCACTCACAATACTGAAACCTCCCCGCTTTTGTATTCCCACCCTTCCACGCAAGATGTCATCAACTGTGATAATCCAGTTTCGATACAATTTGTATGTGAATGTTGAATTCAAATATGAAAATCTCCTACAAGCTGGCAAAGAGACCAAAGAAACAGGTGCTATGGTACCAA
Source organism: Erysipelothrix sp. (assembly GCA_012512455.1). Lineage (GTDB taxonomy): Bacteria > Bacillota_I > Bacilli_A > Erysipelotrichales > Erysipelotrichaceae > JAAZEC01. Next base: position 2,113 of record JAAZEF010000113.1, on the reverse strand, counting down.
ACACGACCTTTGAACTTTCTAAGCATTCAAATTTAACAATACAATAAAAAAACTCCCACCGAAGTGAGAGTTTCCAAAATTGAAAATCGTTGAGATTATCGTTTTGAGAATTGTGGTGCTCTACGAGCTCCTTTTAATCCATATTTCTTACGTTCCTTAGCACGTGAATCACGAGTTAAGAATCCAGCAGTTTTTAAAGTAGGACGATAATCCGCACTAGCTTCTAATAACGCTCTAGAAATACCATGTCTCATTGCTCCAGCTTGACCAGTGAAACCTCCACCAAAAACATTAATCTTAGTATCGAAAGTTCCTAAAGTTTCTGTTAATTCAAATGGAGCACGGACAACCATGCGTTGTACTTCAGTTGGAAGATAATCTTCTAACGATTTTCCATTAATTTCAAACAGACCTGTTCCAGGAGTTAAATAGACACGAGCAACGGATGTTTTACGACGCCCTGTTCCATTATATTGTACAGATTTACTTTTAGCCATAATTTACCTTACCCTTTCAATTTATACTCAATAGGTTGTTGAGCTTGGTGTGGATGAGAATCTCCAGTATAAACATATAAATGAGTTCTTTGAGCATCCCCTAAGCGAGTATGAGGTAACATCCCCATAATTGCCTTCTCAACCCATTGTTGAGGGAATCTTCTTCTCATTTCACCCGTAGAACGAGTTTTAAGTCCACCTGGATATCCTGTATGACGGTAATACATTTTCTTGAATTCTTGATCACCGCTAACAACTGCTTTATCAGCATTGATAACGATAACGTAGTCTCCGCAGTCAACATGTGGTGTATAATCCACTTTATGCTTACCACGTAGTAAGATTGCGATCTCTGAAGCTAAACGTCCAAGTGTTTGGCCATCAGCATCGACAACATACCAATTTCTTTTAACCTCAGTAGGTTTAATAAATGTTGTTTGACGCATTGTCAATTTCTCCTTTTCCAAAAGTAGTTTCCGGGGCTACATTTGGCATAAGTGCCATCTAGAATTATATAAAAAATCCTCACATAAAGCAAGTATATTCCTTTACTTGACTGATATTTCTCACTTGATACAATAAACTCATGAAAAACACAATTCTATTTGATATGGACGGTGTCATTGTCGACACCGAACCATTAGCGATTAAACGCTCAATAAAAGCTCTAGAATCATACGGTTTTAATTATGATCTAGATATTCTTAAATCTTGTATCGGGACCTCATTTGCCAGAACCTTTGAAATACTAGCAGAAATGATTAATCAACCATTGCCAGAAGACTATGAAGAAACTGAAAACTCCTTTTATCCACCTCATTTAGTTGATTATAAGACAATTAAACTCAATAATTTAGATTTATTATTAGACTATCTAAAAATAAATAATTATAAAACAGCCATCTGCTCAAGCTCACCCATTGAGAGAATTCACATCATCCTAGAAAGTTTAGGCTTAAGTGATTATTTTGATGTCATCCTATCAGGTGAACAATTTACACACAATAAACCTCACCCTGAAGTCTATTTAAACGCTATGAAACAATTAAACGCAGACCCAAGTGAATGTATAATAATTGAAGACTCAGAAATTGGACTTCAAGCTGGAAACGATGCAGGCGCAACAACTATCGCACTATTAAATGATTTTTACGAAATTGACAGTTCAAAAGCAGATTTTATTATCAACGATTTAAAACAAGTGCTTGATATACTCGATAAGTGATTCATGCTCATTATTTACTTTTTCATCAATCACATCATCCAACAATTTTCTTAAGAGGGTCCCCCTCTTTTTTTGTGGAACACCTAATCTAATTAAATCAGAGCCAGATATCTTTAAGTCCTTAATAGTTATATTCTGAAATTGTTCTTGTTTATAATCAGCCAACACTTCAACAGTCTTAAAACCATATCTATCCACTAATTTAGAAAGATTAATATTATTATCTTTATATTTATTGATAAGTAATATTTGTGAGTTATAAGTATTAGAAAGCTTAAACTCTTGATAATTAAAATCAGGAGCCATTTTCATCAATCTACCAATAAAGGTTCTTTGATCAAAAACAGTGTTAATTGAGCTACCCAATATACTCGAAAGTAAGTCAGCATAT
>JAAZEF010000112.1 GCA_012512455.1 Erysipelothrix sp. | reverse complement strand
CAGCTGAACGTTGGTATAATTGACAACTTAGCTTCTTATCTTCTGATACATAAAACTGCATAAACATATGACATGGTGGTAAAGCCATTTGATCTATTTCAGCAGGATTCCATGCGGAAAGAATGAGTCGGCGTGACTTAGGGTTTTGTTTAATTTGTGTAATGAGTTCTTGAAGTTGATCTACTCCAAAGAAATTGCGCCATTGCTTACCATAAACAGGACCTAAATCCCCGTGTTTTTGAGCAAATTCTTCATCTTCTTTAATTCTATCAATGAAAACTTCAAGTGTTTCTCCTTGGTAATCTTGACTCTTTTTATACTTTTCATATGGCCATTCATTCCAAATTCTTACATTATTTAAGACTAAAGGTCGAATATTAGTTTCCCCTTGAATAAACCATAATAGCTCATGAATTACAGCACGTGAATACACTTTTTTAGTCGTCAATAAAGGAAAGCCATCTTGAAGATTAAATCGCATTTGATAACCAAAGGTACTCAGGGTACCTACCCCTGTCCGATCACTTTTAGGATGTCCATAATCTAAGACATGTTTACATAAATCTAGATATTGTTTCATATCATCACTCCTGTGAAACATTATACCATATCCAACTAAAAAGAAGAGTAAGCATTCAAGCTTAACTCCTCTTTCTTAGAATCTTACAAATTCAGCAACAATATTATATTTATAAGATTGTTTACCTTGCTCATCAACAATTGTTTGTGATTCTAGACGACCCTTAATACCAACTCGATCTCCGATTTTACAATTTTCTAAAATCGAAGCTGAGATACCACGCCACATCACACATTCAAATGTATCAATAGTGTATTGACCATGTGAATCTTGAAAGGGTCTCACTACTTCTACCGTTAAAACTGTGTTTTTAAGTGAATTATCATTTTCGATGGTATAAGGCAATTCCTTAATTTTTCCAAAGATATATAATCCAATCATCTACAGCACCTCCCTTAAATTAAAATACACTATTTAAGAGAAGATTCCTAATCTTATTATAAATTAACTAAAGTTTTTTAACAAAATGACTGCCTTCTCATCTAAATTGATAGAATTCTTAGCTAAAACAAGGTCTTCAACCGTAATATCATGTGCCAATGAGATTACATCAAAAAGATTAACATCCATAAATTGTGAACGCATTCCATCAATCGCTAAACTCTCAAAATCTTGAAGGTCCAAAATCGCTTCACCTAACATGCGACGAGATAATTGTTTCAAGACTTTTTCATTGATCTTAAGATTGCTTAATTCATCAGTAACAAAGTCAACAAAAGCATCTAGTTGATTGCCTTCGCTGACAAATTGAAGATACGCAAAATCTAAACCATAATGATTTTGAAAATTGAAATAATCATTGATAACCTTGTCATCTAACCATTGTTGGTATCGTGGATTAAGATTTGTAAAAGTCATTTCTAAAAGAAACCTCATGGCAATTCTAGCTTTTAACATTTCTAAGTAATTATTAAATTTTAAATCTTGTTTGAATGCTAAAGAAATTTTAGGTGTCTTAACATTCATCTCTAACTCATAGTAAGGACGATTAACCGACTTAGGTTCATCTATTAACACATTTTCAACTTTATCTAAATTAACAAACTGTTTAGAAGCTTGGTTAGCTTTCACTAATGACATAACATCTTCTACAGAATGATGGGTTACAATCGAAAGCACTAGTTGTGAAGGATGATAGTTAGTTTGATATGCCAATTCTAATTCATCTTTCGTAATATTTGTCACAGATTCTACCGTACCCGCAATATCATTATTTAATGGATGAATGGAGTACAAAGACTTCAAAGTTTCCATACTTAATTGAAAGCTAGGTTGTTGTTGGTACATCTTAATTTCTTCTATGATGATCCCTTTTTCTTTTTCAACCGATTCATCAGTTATTGATAATAGTTGAACGAAATCTAATAGCAAATTTAATGGCACACTAATATCATCAATATTAGAGAAGTAATAAACAGTTTCATTATAGGAGGTAAATGCGTTGGCACTCGCTCCTAAATTGGTAAATACAGATAAGATGTCTTCTTGTTCATGTTCAAACAGTTTATGTTCTAAAAAGTGAGCAATTCCAGCATTATAGTTTATCATTTGTTCACCAACTTTTTGTGATAAATTGATAGCTCCATAATGAGTACCTAATACTGCTGTATTTGATCTAAATCCTGGCTTAGTGACAACGACCACAGTTAAGCCATTATCTAAAACTTCAATATACTGTGTTTCTTTTAATTGTGATGACACATTTTTAATCATTTTCATTACCTCTTAATTCATACGTTAATATTTCATTTACTTCACAGAAAGCTTTCACAATATCTTCAATTTCAACTTGTTGATAACGTTGAAATCTTTCTTGGATACCCAAATAGTTATTGGTAAGTACCGATTGTCCAAGTTGATGTAGGATTAATGTTTCATCATCTTGAACAGTTAAAAGTGAGTTATGAATCATTAATTTCGCTCCATCTAGTAAAGCTTCACTAATATTACCAGTCTTAATTTTATTGAGTTGTTCATCCATCAATTGATTTGCTAAAGAAATATTTTGATTCGCTAATTGTGTATTCATTAATAAAACACCATCAAAACCTATGGTAGTAGCTCCTACTGAATAAGCCAGTGAATGCTTTTCTCTGACCTCTTGGAAAAGATAAGATGTAGGTAATTGACCCAATATGATAGTACCTAAACGATATGCTTCATAATTTGGTGATTGAATATTAATTTGTGAGCTATAAATCTTAATTAATGAGGCTTGGGATATAGGTAAAACCTCACTAACATGCTGATGTGACTTTTTATTAAGCTTATAAGCAAAGAGTGAAGAATCAATAACAGGATGACTCTTAATATGTGAATTAATTGAGGTAGTAGCTCTGTCTTGATCAAAATGTCCAACTACCAACAAGACTGCCATAGCTTCTTTGATCACACTTTGATGAAAATTCAACATATCTTCTAATTGAATATTCTCAATTTCTTCATAGGTTCCCCCACTTGAAATAGACAAAGGTTGATTTTCTCCCGCAATTTCAAATGCACGCAAGGTCGCATATGTATTTGGTTTTTCTTTTTGGCGTAATAAGCGATCACTTAAGTTACTTTTAGCTTCAGATAAAGTTTCTTCATTAATTAGAGGCTGATAAACTACTTGACTCAATAATTGAAACATCTGATCTTGAATGTTCTCTTCAATAAACGTATCACTTACTCCTGTAAGTCTAATTTCTAATTGATGATAGTTACCAACGGCACTGACACGTGTTCTAAGTGTTGCCCCAAATAGATTATCTAATTGAAACAACATTGCCTCCTTTGTAGGATAAAGAACATTACGATCATCCATTAGTTCAGATAATAAGACAAACTTAGTGTTATCAATGGGCTTAAATGGGATATAAAAGCGAAACGATAAATTAATACTTTTAAATTTTGAATCAAAATGAAAATGTGTGTTAATAGTCATTAGATACCTCTTTTTCTATTGGTTAGTGTACCATATTTACAATATAGGAGAGCGTTTTGTGCAATTTAATAAATAATAATCTATAATAGAAACGAAAAGGAGATACTATGAATAATAAGAATTTCGAACTATTAGCTGATTATTACGAATTTACAATGGCTCAGACATTTTATCACAATAATCAACAAGATAACATTGTCTATTATGATGTCTTTACTCGTTCTCATCCTGACAATAATGGTTATTTGATTTTTAACGGTCTAGAGAGAGTAATTAAAAATATATTAGATTTTAAATTTGAAAAAGAACATATTGATTTTCTCAGAAAAAGCGGTCTTAAAGATGAAGGATTTTTACAATATCTTTTAGATATGAAACTCGAATTAGATATTTGGGCGGTACCTGAAGGTAGTGTGGTCTTTAAGAATGAACCATTTTTAACAATCCGCGGGCCTATTATTCAAGCCCAGATTATTGAAACCCTTGTCTTACTGAGTGTCAATTATTCAACCTTGGTTACTACAAAAGCCAGTCGCATTGTTAATGCGGCACAAGGTAAAGCTATTATGGAATTTGGCGCAAGACGAGCCCAAGGATATGATGCTTCCTTAGAAGGCGCGCGCTGTGCTGTCATTGCAGGTTGTATAGGTACCTCTAACACATTAGCTGGTTTTGAGTTTGATTTACCTGTCTCTGGTACTATTGCCCACTCGTATGTACAAATGCATGATACTGAGTATGAAGCATTTATGAATTATGCGAAAGTAAATCCAGAGAACTGTGTGTTGTTAGTGGACACTTATAACACCTTAAAATCAGGTATGCCTAATGCGATTAAAGTGGCGAAAGAATATTTAATTCCCAATGGTTATCAGTTAAAAGCCATTCGTTTAGATTCTGGTGACTTGGCTTATTTATCTAAGAAATGTCGTCAAATGTTAGATGAAGCAGGATTGTTTGATACTTTAATTACGGCCTCAAATTCTCTTAATGAGTACGTGATTTCAGATTTATTGAACCAAGATGCTAAAATCGATTCCTTTGGTGTGGGAGAAAACCTTATTACAGCTAAATCTGACGCTGTTTTAGGCGGAGTCTACAAAATGGTCGCAATAGAAAAGAACGACCAAATTAAGCCCCTTATTAAGGTCTCAGAGTCATTAGAGAAGATAACTAACCCTGGGTATAAGAAATTATATCGTGTCTATGATAAAGATACACAAAAAGCAATAGCCGACTACATCGCATTACACGATGAAGATGTACCGACTGATTCATTATATCTTTTTGATGAGTTACAACCTTGGAAAGAAAAAACAGTCACCAATTATTACTTAAAAGAACTACAGGTTCCTATCTTTGTAAAAGGAAAACTGGTATACGATTTACCTAATCAGCATCAAATCAAAGAGTATTGTAAACAAGAATTGGATTCACTATGGGATGAAGTTAAAAGAATGGTCAATCCTCATAAGTATTATGTGGATTTATCACCTAAACTTTACGAACTAAAACAATCCTTAATTCAAGAACATAAAGAGGTAACAAAAAAGGAATCATGACGATTCCTTTTTTTGATACTATCTTTTACCTTTATCGAAAGGTTCCCCTTCAGCAGCCGGTGCTGCCGATCTCTTAGAAGTTAAGACTAAGACAACTAAAGTTGCTACATAAGGTAATACTTCATAGATTACACGAGGTATTCCTAGATTGGCTAAGAATGGTATCCCTGTATATCCTGCAGAGATTGTCTTCATTAAACCAAAGAAAGTCGCACCTAAGAAAATATAGAATGGTTTCCATTGACCAAAAATTAAAACAGCAATCGCCAAAAACCCATATCCCGCAACATCAGCATTAAAGTTTGTAGAAATTGGGATAATATAAATAAGACCACCAAGTCCTGCTAGAGCACCAGAAATTAAGACACCCGAGTAACGCATCTTATAGACAGATATCCCCGCAGCATCAGTTGCTTGAGGAAACTCTCCGGCAGAACGTAAACGGAGACCAAATCTTGTATGATAAATAACAATTTGAGAAACTATCAGAATAATAAAACCTAACAATGTAGTAAAGTAAGTATTCTGAAAAAAGATTGGTCCAATCAATGGAATTTCACTTAAAAGAGGTACTTTAGCTATTCTAAAGTCATTGAAAAATTGAATTTGTTGAATACCAATAACTGAACGTGCCATAAAAATAGCGAACGCTGGAGCAAATAAATTCATTGCGGTCCCAGATATTGTTTGGTCAGCCATCATATTGATGGATGCAAACGCATGGAATAAGTTGAAAATCATCCCCGCGAACATTGCTATCAATAAAGCTACAATTAATAATGGAAAACCACTTAGAGCTTGACTCTTTTGCATAAAGTAGATAAATAAAGTACCACTGAAAGCACCAATAATCATGGTTCCTTCCATCGCAATGTTAATGACACCTGATCGCTCAGAGAACATTGCTGCTAAAGCAACTATTAACAATGGAATCAAATAATACATCATGTTTTGACCTAAAAAGATAATACTACTCATTGACTTTGACCTCCCCATTGTTAGCTAACGTTTCCCCTTGAGGTTTTTTACGTCTACTTAACAATTGTTGGAACAATACAGAAAGTGCTGAAATATAAAGAATAATCGCAATCATCATTGAGACAATTTCAGGTACATAGCCAATAGGTTGCATCGCCTGACCACCTAAATTGATATAGGAGATAAACAATGCGGATAAAACGATACCTATAGGTTTATTCAATCCTAATAGCGCTACCGCAATACCATTAAATCCTTCAGCAGCTAATACGTTATTGACTGTAATATGACGACCAGTGGATGCTAAATAAGCAAGACCTCCACCTACTCCAGAAATAAAGCCAGCAATTAACATTGATAAAACAATATTTCTTTTTTCATTAATCCCAGCATATCGAGAAGCATGACGATTGAGTCCAACTGCTTTTATTTCAAAACCAAAAATGGTTTTGTTCAATACGATATGAGTTATAATCGCGAAAATTATGGCTATTACGATACCGCCATTTACAAATGAATTAGGAAATAAATTCTCTAATCCAAAAGTAGGAATAGTTACTTTAGGGGAAAGTGTTTGATTTCTAAGTGAATCATAAATTCCCGAATTTCGTATCGTATAGTTAACGGTATACATTCCGATATAGTTCATCATGATTGATGTGATAACTTCATTTACATTACGCCAAGCCTTAAACAAGCCTGTTGGTAATGCCCAAAGAGCACCTGCTAGACCTGCTCCTAATAAGGCAACAATCCATAGAAGAGGTCCTGGTATAAATGTCCATTTAATGGCAATATATACCGCAGTAAAGGCACCTACTATAAATTGACCTGAAGCACCGATATTAAACAATCCAGTTTGAAAAGCAAACCCGACAGATAAACCTGTCATCAGGATAGGTGTTGCGTAGTAGAACATGTCACCCATTCCTTTTAAGAACCCATAGTTAAATGGACCCTTAAAGAGACGTATCATTCCTTCTAATCCATTGGCCGGATTAGCAACAAATAAGACAATTACACCAATAGTCATTCCTAGTAAGATTGAAATAAGTGACGGTATAAATGATTTAAAGTTAATTTTCTTCATAAGACACCTCACTTCTCTTAGCCCCTGACATGTAGAGACCTAGTTCTCTCTCACTTGTTTCTCTAGGACTTAATTCTCCAACTATTTCACCTTCATACATTACTAAAATTCGATCAGAGATACCTAATACTTCACTCAATTCAAGTGAAATAAGAAGTATTGCTTTGCCTTCATCTCGTTCTTTAATAATTTGACGATGTATAAATTCAATGGCCCCAACATCGAGTCCACGAGTTGGTTGAACTGCAATTAGTAAGTTATGTTCTCTTTCCATTTCACGAGCCAGAATAGCCTTTTGTTGATTACCACCTGACATTGAACGTACTTGAGTATTGACTCCGCGACCAGCACGTACATCATACTTGTCAATCAGTTTTTCACCATACTTACTTACTTGATCAAATTTAATAAAACCACCCTTTTGAAATGCAGGTTCAAAGTAAGTTTGTAATGCCAAATTTTCTTCCAGATTGTAATCTAAAACTAAACCATATTTTTGTCTATCTTCAGGAATATGAGATAAGCCATGTGTATTTCTATAACGAATTGATTGCTTGCTTACATCTTCTCCATTTAAGACAATTTGACCTGTATAATTTTCAATCAAACCTGATAACGCATAAACAAGTTCTGTCTGACCGTTACCTTCAATTCCAGCGATACATAAAATTTCACCTTCTTTAACATCAAAATTGAGGTTGTGTAACGCTTTTTGGCCATGACCTTTTGATTCTAATGAGAGATCACGAACTGATAAAATATTTTCCCCACTCTCTTTTTCTTCTAATTCGAAATCGAGATTAATTTTACGTCCTACCATCATCTCTGACATTTCATCTACAGAAACATCTTTAACATTAACTGTATCGATCAGTTGACCTTTTCGTAAAACTGAAACTCTGTCAGCGACCTTCTTTATCTCGTTTAATTTATGAGTAATAAAGATGATTGATTTGCCTTCAGAAATCATCTGTTTGAAAATTAACATCAATTCATCAATTTCTTGCGGTGTTAATACAGCGGTTGGTTCATCAAATATTAGAATATCATTATCACGATATAACATCTTAATAATTTCAACTCTCTGTTGCATCCCAACACTAATATCTTGAATCAAAGCATCTGGATTTAAATTAAATTTGTACTTGTTAGAAAGTTCCATAACTTTCTTACGAGCTTCCCCCAATTTTAATAATCCATTTTTGGTAGTTTCTGCCCCTAAGACAACATTCTCTAACACACTAAAATTCTGGACTAACTTAAAGTGCTGATGTACCATCCCTATCCCATAACGATTAGCATCATTAGGATCTTTGATAGAAACTTCTTGACCATTCACTCTAATAGTACCTTTTTCCTGTGTGTATAAGCCAAACAATACGGACATTAATGTAGATTTTCCAGCACCATTTTCTCCAAGCAGTGCTAATACTTCACCTTTTTTTAAGGTGATTGTGACATCATCGTTGGCAATGACTCCTGGAAATTCTTTCGTAATGTTTAACATTTCAATTACATTTTCCATCAGTCTCTCCTTTTTCATTAGTTATATTATAACTGATTTTATTACTCAAATAAACTTATTTTGATTTTTGTTTATCTTCCAACACTCTAGAGTAGAATATAGCTAACAAGTTGACTCTATGAACAAACATTTGTTTCTATATAAACAAAAAAGAGTTAAACAAAATAATCAAAAGAAAAAGCGCCTGAGTTAACAGACGCTCGTTTTATGACTTTTAAGTTTGTGTTAGTCGATTAATTCAACAGTTACTCTTGAGAAATCTACAGTAGAAATATCATCAGTAGTAGTTTCATTAGGAATACCTGAAGCTAAACCATCTTTATCTGCCACTAAGTCAGCATAGATAGCATCGTAATCTTCTTGAGTGAAGTTTTCAAAACGACTTAAATCATCAGAAATTTGAACACCTTCAACTTCAACACCTAAGTTAAGAACTTCTCCACCTGGGAATTCACCTTCAAAGACAGCTTTCGTAGCATCGTAAACTGATCCTCTTAGGTTCTTCATAGCTGAAGTAAGTACAGCATTACTTTCATCTTTTTGGTCAACGTCAACACCAATCATCCATGCATCAGCTTGTTCAGCAGCAGACATGACTGAGTTACCAGCACCACCAGCAGCAGCATGAATTACTTCAGTACCGCTTTGGTACCATGAAGTAGCCATAGTTGCCCATTGTGGATCTGGGTTAAATGAATTCAAGTAAGTATACTTAAGGTTAACATCAACATCTAATTCTTCAGCAGCATAGTTTGCACCAGCAGCAAATCCGTAACCGAATCTAATAACTGCAGGAACCGCTAAACCACCCATAAATCCTAATTCAGTGTAACCTTCTTTAACAGCAGCATAACCAGCTAAGAAACCAGCTTGGTCTTCTTTATAAAGAATACTAACTGTGTTATCACCAGTTTTTTCAACATAATCTTCTGGCTCAGGTGCACCATTGTTAGGTGTAGAGTCAACTAAGATAAATTTGACTTCTGGATATAAATCTTGTGCTTCTAATACAGCACTAGCAAACAAGAAACCTGGAGTAACAATAACTTTTGCTCCATTGTTAACAGCTGTTTGAATTTCAGCTAAGTAAGCAGCATGTGATTGCTGAGCTGGTTGTAAGTAGTTAGCTTCAACTCCTACCTCGTCAGCATATTGTTTCATACCTTCCCATGAACCTTGGTTAAATGATTTGTCATCAATTGTACCAATGTCTGTGATTAGATATAAACTGTTGTCATCAATGCCATCACCAGTAGTATCGTTGTTACCAGTGTTACCATTGTTTGGTTCGTTATTTCCATTGTTTGGCTCATTATTGTTATTTGCACTTCCACAAGCAACTAACGCAAATGCCACGATGAAAATAATAAGTAATTTCAATAACTTTTTCATATTTCCTCCTTGTGTCCTCTGACAATATTATAATACTTGTTCAACACATTTTTGTCAATGAAAGCGGATTCTAAAATTGCAGTTATTCTTCCTCTTGTAAAGGCTTGATATACACATCTCTTGGCTTACTTCCCTGAGCTGGCCCAATAATTCCTTGACTCTCTAAAGTATCAATTAAACGTGCTCCACGATTATAACCAATACCAAAGCGTCGCTGTAATAGTGAAGTTGATGCCTTTTGCTCAGTAATAACAAACTCTTTTACTTCTTCATAAAGAGGATCATTAAGCGCTTCAACATAACCTGAGTTTTCATCAACACCTTCTAGATTTAAAAATGCATCATCAAAATGTGGTTTCGCTTGTTGTTTAACAAATTGTGTTACTTTTTCTACTTCTTTATCGCTGACATATGCCCCCTGAATACGGGTCGGATGAGGTGCACCTAGCGGAAGATACAACATATCACCATAACCCAATAAGTTCTCTGCGCCTACAGTATCTAAGATTGTGCGAGAATCAGTCCCTGAACTTACCGCAAACGCAATTCTAGATGGAATATTAGCTTTAATGATACCTGTTATTACAT
>JAAZEF010000111.1 GCA_012512455.1 Erysipelothrix sp. | reverse complement strand
CGTGTTGCCACCCTTTTTTATTGTTTCACGTGAAACAATCTCGAAGTTATAACGTAACTAACGGGTTAAACCATGCAAGATAGTAGATTTCGTTAGAGTGAAGAGTAACTTACACCACCCGTTACCTCTCTGTCCTTCAACATCTAACTACTTTTTTATCTTATTGCTATTCGTATAAATTGTACAACAACCTGCTTTGAAGGTCAATGCGTTGCTTTTATTCTTTTCTTTCATCATTTTTTCCGTTTGTTTTGTCGGTGTCTTCCGTTTCTTCTAGTTCATTGACTTCTTCTTTAACAATTGCGACTGCCGACACCTTGCTTCCCTCATTTAGGTTAATAAGCTTTACACCTTGTGTATTCCGGCTATATGTCCCCACTTCCGCAACATCAATTCTAATAATTATTCCATCATCTGAAATAATCATCATATCTTCATCACCATCAACAGCCCTTAAAGAAACCAATCCTCCGTTTCTTTCAGTTAATTGGATTGATCTAACGCCTTTACCGCCTCTTTTAGTTAAGCGATAATCCTTTAAAGGTGTTTTCTTGCCATACCCATTTTCTGTAATTGAAAGAATGTACTGACCTGATTCATCTGTCGCCATGCCAATTACTTCTGATCCATCTGTATTAAAGCCTATAACACCAAAGGCATTTCTACCCATTGCTCGTGCATCCTTTTCATCAAACCTCACGGCCTTACCGTTGGATCCTCCAATTATAATTTCGTTATCTCCGTTAGTATGTCGAACCGCGACTAATTCATCACCTTCTCTTAGTGAGATTGCAATTTTCCCGGTTTGTCTTATTGAATCGAATTCTTTCATCTCAACTCGTTTTACTAAACCTGTTTTAGTAACAAAGACTATATATTTCATTTCGTTTTCTTTTGCGGCAAGTATTGTATTTACTTTTTCACTAGCGTCAAGATCAATTAGATTAACAATTGGAATCCCTTTTGCGGTTCGCCCGGAAGAAGGAACTCTATATCCTTTAATACGATATACTTTACCCTTATTTGTAAATATCATTAAATAATCGTGGGTAGACATCTTAATAATGGAGTCTACGACGTCATCGTCATGCATTCCCATTCCCTTAATACCACGTCCACCTCGGTTTTGGAGCCTGTATGTATCTTCGTTTACGCGTTTGATGTAGCCGTTTGATGTAAGGGTTACGAAAATGTCTTCAACAGGAATTAAATCTTCGTCTTCCATGTCTAATTCATCATCTGATATTTCACTTCGGCGTTCGTCTCCAAATTTATCTTTTATATCATTTAAATCATCTTTAATTATTTTTTCTACTCTTTCTCTGTTTGCTAAAATGTCTTTCAAGTCGATTATTTCTATTAAAAGATTTTTATGCTCCAATTCAATTCTGTCTCTTTGAAGTCCAGTTAACCTTCTTAGTTGCATTTCAAGGATGGCTTTAGTTTGTTTTTCACTAAGATTGAATTTCTCACTCATTCTTTCTTGAGCTTGAGTATCATCCGTTGAAGAACGTATAATTGTAATTATTTCATCAATGTTATCTAAAGCAATAATTAAACCCTCTAATATATGTGCTCTTGCTTGAGCGCGATTTAAATCAAATCTAGTCATTCTTTCAATAACTTCGATTTGGTGTTGTATGTAAAACTCCAATGCTTGTTTTATGTTTAAGACCCTTGGTTCGTTGTTAACCAAAGCTAGCATATTAACGCCAAAAGTTGATTGAAGAGCAGTCATTCGGTATAACTGGTTTAAAATTACTTCTTCTTGAGCGTCTCTTCTTAGTTCAATTACTACTTTTATACCTTCTCTATTTGATTCGTCTCTTAAGTCGGTAATACCTTCTATTGCCTTATCTCTAACCAATTGAGCGATTTTTTCAATTAATCGCGATTTATTGACTTGATAAGGAATTTCAGTAACAACTAGTCTTACACGATCATTTCTCATTTTCTCTGAATGAATCTTAGCTCGCATGACAACTGAGCCTCTACCCGTTTCAAACGCTTTTTTGATTCCTGACCGACCTAATATATATCCTCCTGTAGGAAAGTCTGGCCCATAAATATAGTTTTCCATTAATTCTAAAACAGTGATTTCAGGGTTTTCCATTATTGCTATTGTAGCATCAATAGTTTCACCAAGATTATGTGGTGGAATATTTGTAGCCATCCCAACCGCAATACCTGTAGTCCCATTTACTATTAAGTTTGGAAACCTAGCAGGAAGTACATTTGGTTCTGTTTCTTCACCATCATAATTTTCAACAAAATCTACAGTGTCTTTATTTAAATCTTTTAACATTTCCATAGAAATCTTCGACATTCTGGCTTCTGTATAACGCATTGCTGCAGCTCCGTCGCCGTCAATAGACCCAAAGTTTCCGTGTCCATCTATTAATTCATATCTAAATGAAAAATCTTGCGCCATTCTAACCATTGCTTCATAAATTG
>JAAZEF010000110.1 GCA_012512455.1 Erysipelothrix sp. | reverse complement strand
CCCATTTATTGTTAGTAAAATATAGACATCGTAGTAATCCCTCATTCTAGTATTCAGAGTACCTCGCGAAATAATAGTCTCAAACTTTTCAGATAAAATTGTTTCTATATTATATGACATAATAGGTATTGATCTGTCTTCGAAAAGTAAGGGATAATTATACGTTATCTCGTTTGGTGTAATAACATCATTCGTTGAAAAATCTAATTTTAATGGGGTTTTCATTTTGTCTAGTTTGGCTTCCAGTGAAAAACGAATTCCCGGATACTCAAAATCACCCATGATTGTTTCGACGCTATTTATCTCGAATAAGATATTGTCTTCCAAATTTATATTTATGATTTCTAAAACTATCGAATAAACTGTATCTACCTCAAAGTTTAATGATTTTATAGTGGCATCAACATCAAATGTAGACCTTTTATCAATTCCAATCATAGAGGCAATAAGTACTCCACCTTTAATAATTATCAAATCTTTGTAATCAGAAACAGCTAATCTTTCAAGATATCGCTCCATAATGTAATGTCGAAACATAATCTGCGCATTTAAGCTATTCCCTTTGGTCTTGTTTTTTACCAGTGCTTTTAATTGTGTTGAGGTTTTTATCATAATAATACCCGCGAGTATTGTTCTACCAGTTTAGATACTGAAAACAACTCTGCATATCTCATTAGTCTTGGAAGGTTTTTATCTTGACTCCTAAAATATGATTTAATGACTGACTGTAGTTCTTGTGATTCGATATTTGATCTACTACGTAAATAATCACAGATTGTGCGTTCTTTGTCATAACATCTAACTTTATTACCCATATTAGTTTCAATATCAATCAATCCCACTTCAAACAATTCGTTTTTGACTTTATAAACCTTAACACCTTCATGATTAAGCCTAGAGGAACTCTTTCCTGTAGGAAGTGTTAAAGAAATTTGAAGTGGTTCTCTATCAGATAACCCATGTAAATAACCTGCAACTTTATGTGAAAAAATCGAATCAGGATATCGAATGTTTACAATATAGTAATCATCTTCCCAATTTGACTCCTCAATGTAGATTCCATGAGCAACATTTTCTAAATTATTCTCTTTAACAAACTCATTAAAATAAGTTTTAGAGATATTGTTTTTAGTCGCATCTGATGTTTTAATGTATCCATTGTTTTCTTTTAATAACCACTTTAGTTTTTCCTTTTTGGTCATTCAATCACCTTACCTCTGTGCCCATATTATATATTATTTGGGCGCAAAGGTAAACAGACAACATCGATATTAATTTTGAATTTCTACTAAGTAAAAAAGTTCCTCAAACTTTACATCTAAAGCGATACAAAGGATATAAGCTAGTTTAGTCGAAGGGTAGTACTCTTCTCTTTCGATAGAGCTAATTGTATTTCTAGACACTCCTACTAATCTTGCCAGTTCATCTTGTGACAACCCATAGTGATTTCTATATTCCTTAAGTTTGTTTTTTAGTTGGAGCTTCTCATTCATAATCTCACCAATGTCACAATGATCTCTATAACAATCAAAGATGCCCAGAAGATGATTCCATAGAGATTTCTCTTTCTCTTGAGATAATTTATACCGGATTACTTGGGCGATTAATAAAACCATTGTTAGTAAGGAACCAGCCACATCGTTGAAGTTAACCT
>JAAZEF010000109.1 GCA_012512455.1 Erysipelothrix sp. | reverse complement strand
TCTCTGAGTATGAGAAGAATGGTTTAGAGTCAGATATCATCCTCTTGTATAGTGATCAAGAATATTATGACAAGTATAAGTTGTTGAATGTTCGACTTGACTATTATCTAAAAGATGGCGATCACTTCTATCGTTCGTATACAGTTCCTCTCGATTGGAGCTATGATTTATACCAAATGACACAATAATGTTTAACTAAGGACAATCAGTAAATGGTTGTCCTTTTTTCAAGTTTTATAAATTTAGAGTACTGAAGCTATTGACATATATATGATATATATATATATATCATAGTAGTTAAGAAGATAGAGTTCTATAAATCTAATGGGAGAATAACTATGAATAAAAAAATGATGATAATCTTAGGCGTTATGGTATTACTACTGTATGGATATTCGTATACGGAGGTAGGGTTTACAGTATCAACCATTAAAGAAACTAATATTATTGATTCTATTGATGAATCACAACAAGTCATTGTAAGTGATAGTGATAAGGGTCTTTTTGTTGTTATTTATGGTGACCAATCTAACTTATCAGTCTATGAGTTTGGACAAAACCCACTGACTAAACGCTATTCTCTAATTACTCATCGTGATATCAGACCTGGTGATGAAACTGTGATCGATAGTATTTATCATGGGATTGCTAAAACGAGTATCTATGAGATTGAATATGAAGCTGAATTGGACAATAATCTAATAGTATTTGAAACAGCTAATATTCGAGATGATGTGAAGGTTAGAGTTGCTTGGGATATTGGGGTTGTTGTTTTAATTATCTTGGGTAGTGCTTACTATCGAAAACAAAAGAATAGATAAAAGGGATTATTTTTAATTCAATTTATGGCAATCAGAAATGGTTGTCTTTTTTATGAGCTATTAAAGAAAATGTTATTGTAGTTTTAATGAGGTGAGGTTATGAAAGAAGTAGAGCGTTGGTATGATGAATCATATGATGAGTTGGATCGACTTGAGAATCATATTGTGGAGTTTGATATAACAAAAAGATATTTAGATAAATATATCATTGGTGATTCTTTGGAAATCTTTGATATTGGTGGAGGTCCAGGTAGATATGCGATAAGATTAGCGAAAAAAGGACATCAAGTGAGCTTATTGGATTTATCGTCTAGAAATATTGAAGTTGCTAAAGAGAAGGCCGCACAAGAACGAATAGAATTGAAAAGTTATATTCATGGCAATGCTCTTGATTTGTCGGATCATAAGAATGTTTATGATGTTATTTTGTTGATGGGTCCACTGTATCATTTGGTTAAATTAGAGGATAGAGTAACATGTATTCAAAATGCGTTGAATCTTTTGAAGCCTGGTGGAATATTGATTGCGTCGTTTATTTCAAGTTATGCTCCTTTACAAGATTATTTAAAAGGATTGTATCCTTTGAATTGCGTTGAGGATGTTTTATCTTATCTTAGTGAGGGTAGTAATGATGGTGATAGTGGTTTTACGACGGCCTATTTTAGTGATCCTTTTGAGGCACAAGAATTGATGGCTCAGTTTAATTTGAAACAACTTGATTTTGTGGGTGTAGAGAATATCCTTAGTGGTAAAGAAGAGAACCTTAAGAAACTTACTTCAGAGCAATATGATAAGTATTTAGATGTTGCTTATGAGTTGAGCAAAGACCCTAACTTATATGGTATGAGTGAACATTTTCTGTATATTGGACAAAAACAGTGAGTTTAACTTGGATGAGGGATAACTAAAAAAGTCTAGTTATCCTTTTTTTGACATTAAATGATAAAATAATGTTACCAATGCAATAAAATGCAATCTTATTTCGTTATGTAAGTAGAAGCGGAGGAAAACCATGTTGTTGTGGACTATCCTGGCCAATTTGATTGATCCACTCTTCGAGAAACAGAAGAATCACTCATTGGCTATTGATGATCAACTAATTATCAAAATCGCAAATCGTGATCAAGACGCTTTCAATGAGTTTTATGTTGCCAGTGAGAAGATATTGTATAGTTACATCTTGGCGATTGTGAAGGATCATCACACGACCAATGATCTGCTTCAAGAGACCTATATCAAGGTTATGAACAGTGCCCATCTTTATAAGCCACAGGGTAAACCGATGGCTTGGGTGTTCACGATGGCCAAACGTTTATGTTATGACTATTTTAGAAAAGAACAAAGAACGAGTACGGTTGATTTTGATGATGTGGATAACATCTCAGACTATGCCTATGAGGATTCTAGAGATACTGAGGAACTGTTGGATATTGCGTTATCAATTTTGAATGAGGAAGAAAGAGAGATTGTGTTACTCTCGGCTATTTCAGGATTGAAACATCGCGAAATTGCGGCTAACTTGGACATGAAATTATCAACTGTATTATCGAAATACCATCGTGCGATTAAAAAGATGCGCGAACATCTAGAAAGGGAGGGACTTCGATGAATGAAGAGAGAATCATTGAACAATTAAATATTGAATTAAACAAACGTGATTCATCAGTCCTTTCTAAGATTGATTGGGATAGAGATTATTTACCCTATGAAGAGCCTATTGCTCAAAAGAGATCATGGTCATGGTTTAAGCCAATGACTTTGGGATTTGCGATGATTGTCTTGTTAGCAGTGCTAGTGAATCAGCTAATGGTTCCTTCTAAATCACAAGATCGACTACTTTATATGGATATCAATCCAACGTTTGTGATGAGTGTGGATGATGATAATAATGAAGTGACTAATGTATCTTCTGATAGTATTGAGGGCGAAGTGATTGTGAGAGCCTTGGGAGATGTGGATGATGAATCACTTGAAACTGTGGTCCAACGTTTATTGGAACTCTTGGAGAGTCACTCCTATTTAACTCAGGAACATAACTTCATGGTGATTAGTTCACAGTCTGATCAAGATCAAGAACTAGTGGATAAAGTGGATAGAGTTGTAGGATCATTTGAGTCTACTAATATTACTTCTTTACATCAAGAAATTGATGATGAGGATGATAACTTAAAGACTTTGGCCCAACAGTATAATCTTTCTGTGAGTAAGATGCGCTTTGTGTTAAGAGTTCACAATTTCCATGATGAGAAGAGTATCTCAGAACTAGCTAACTTATCGATTAGAGAACTGATTGTGTACTTGAGTGATTCTGATAAGAAACTAAGTGATTTTGATAAGAATCTTATTAACATCCAGATTACTCAACAGGAACCTGAGCCAACGCCAGAACCAGAGCCAACACCAGAACCTGAACCTACTCCTGAACCAACTCCAACTCCAGAACCAACACCAACGCCAACTCCTGAACCAACACCAGAACCACAAGGTCTAATTAGTAGAGAAGAAGCCCTTGCGATTGCGTATCAGTACTTCGGAGTCTCCTCCACTAATGTGAGAGATTTAGACATCGAATTAGATGATGGTAAATGGGAAATAGACTTTGAAATTGGTAATACGGATTATGAAATTGATATCAGAGCAAGGGATGGTAAGGTTTTAGAAGCAGATAAAGATGTCGACGATGATGACGACAATAACAATAACAACGATGATAATGATAAAGACTAAAAACTAATTGAAGAAGAGAGATAACTGCTCAGCACCACTGAGAAATGTTGTGTGGAACTTGTCTCGCATTATTCAATAGTTAGGGT
>JAAZEF010000108.1 GCA_012512455.1 Erysipelothrix sp. | reverse complement strand
GATAGTATCAATCCTATCAATGAAGAAAAAACGTTTATTGGAACAACGGTAACGAATGAATATCTGAATGGTGTTCTGGAGATTTCCTCAGATAAGAATAATCTCGTAGGAACCCAAGCCTTGAACCTAGACTCATACAAAACTAAGTCCAAAGATGTTTTAGATCAAATAGAGCAGTTTGATGCACATATTTACAAATTAAGGGACTTATACACTGACGAAGAATTGAGTGAGTATTTTGATTATACCGAATCTCAGATTGAGGGTATACGATATTTTGACGGTACTGATGAAATGCGAATCCAGGCATCAGCTACAACAACCTTATATCTATATCATTATAACTATTCTTATAATTCTTCAACTAATAAAACAACTATATCACTTGAGACTAATGGATACATAAATGGGATTCCATTTTTAGAGATGGGTGGAAGGACTATTTCTTTAGGAGCGGTTGGCTCTAGTGCTCTATTTATGATGGATGGTAGTCCATATTTGAATGCATACTATCAAAGCCAAAATGGACAGCCTCCAATTTACTATAATTATAACAGCAGCAATGTAAGTAAAAAAACATTCGTTGGCCTTGGAGTGTCAATGGCATTCCCTAGAAAAATTGGCAAAACAATAAATACTGGTTTAGTACATAGCTGGAGTTTGAAGCAATTTACTGCAAGGTACCATGGTATAGCTACAGGAAATGTAAATGTTGCTGGGATCAGGTCCTCATTTGCGTATAGAAAATTCAAGTTGAATTCTCCAACTATCGGAATTAGTATTGGAAAGAATGTTGGTGCATCAATATCGATTACTGTACACTCTGGATGGGCATTGGAAGCCGATATAGTTCGTACTGTTATGTATTAGTGCTGATTTAATTATCTTGGTTATTTAATAATGATCTTCTACCTTGATTTGATTAAACTTAGAAAAATATATGGAGACAGATGAGATATCTATACTTTTGCTTTTTAATAAGTTTGCTTAATCAGAGCAGTAGACCAAAGCAAAATCAACAAAAATTCACTCTTTTACTCTAATATTCTAGAATGTTTCTATAATAATTATTAATAAAAAAGTCTTCTCTAAAAGATGAACAAACTTTATCACAGTAATATAACTCAACAAAACGTTCTAACTATGATTGTAAGACTCAAAATTTAATCTCTTATAAGTTTTAGGAGTATCGAACATTGCGGTAAATTACATTAGTTCAATAATATTTAGAATCAAACATGTGGCAATTAAGGTATCACATATTTAAAAGCAATCATGTCATTATATTTGATACAAAGAAGAGAAGAATGGTGATATAAAATTTATTTCTCTAGTGTCTAATTAAATGCTCATTATAGATTTTAGGATTGAATCATAAAAGTTGTGTTTTTATAGATTGTAGCGAATTTTATAGTTATAACTAATGGAGGAAGTGACGAAATGAAGTTTTTTGGTATTTTTATGGGTGTATTAGTTCTTGTCATCCTATTCATGTCATCTGTGGGTAAAATTATCTATTTATACGATGTCCCACCAAATAGTTTCTTAACTATGATTCTAACATGGATTATTACTAGAGATGTATATGATTACCTTGAAAAAAAGAACAGTAAGGAGTAATTTAAAAAGACTAGTTAATCTTTGATGATTATTATGAAAAAATGAATAAAATATTTATATCAAATTTACTATCAACATTATTGTTAGTACCTTTTAGCACGATTTCTGACGTTTGACAAAAACAGAAAAACTGAAAAAATACACTTGTGGTCTCAGATGTACACTTGGCTTAATACCTGAAATCATTCTTTTTGTGTCTATAATCGTTTATTTCATCATCGTCTTCACTTATTATTCCAGAAAGGTTGTATAAATCCTAGATTGAGTATGATATAATCAAATAGCAATAAGAGAAAAACCAAATATATAGTTGAATCAGAGGTATTTTGGTGGTATACTATTTATAGTTGAAACAGTGAAATTAAGGAGGACAGACTATGATTGTTGTATATACATCTCCAGGCTGTGCTTCGTGTCGCAAGGTAAAAAACTGGTTGAAAGACCATGACTTAAAATTCCTTGAAAAAAATATATTCCACACATTCTTAAATGAAAGTGAAATCAAACATCTATTGATGCGAAGTGAAAATGGTACAGAAGATATTATTTCTAAGCGCTCAAAAGTTATCCAAGAATCAAAAATTGATATTGATGAGTTGTCTATGAGTGAATTAATTAAGTTTATTCAAGACAATCCTTCTGTCTTAAAAAGACCAATCGTTTTGAATGAAAAAACATTCCTAGTGGGATATGATGAGGAAGAGATTGGTGCCTTTATTCCAAGCAACGAACGAAGTTCATTGACTAGCAACTTTTAAGCTGTGGCATCACAGCTTTTCATTTGAGGTGAGAGATATGAAAGTACTTGTCGCTCTATCAGGTGGTGTCGACTCAGCAGTCGCCGCTTATCTACTAAAGAAACAAGGACATGATGTAACATGTTGTTTTATGAGAAATTGGGATTCCCTTGCGAACAATGATACCGCAGGTAATCCTACTTTAAATTTGGAACACTGTACACAAGAATTAGACTACAACGATGCGGCTTTAGTAGCCAAGAAACTTGATCTACCACTACTGCGCATTGATTTTATTGAAGAGTATTGGCAAGATGTCTTTACTACTTTTTTGGAAGAAACTAAACTAGGTTTTACACCTAATCCAGATATTTTATGTAATCGTTATATTAAATTCGATAAGTTTTACCAACATGCACAAAGCTTAGGTTTCGAATGGATGGCCACAGGCCATTATGCATCTATCATTGAAGAAGATGGTATAAGAAAACTAGCCAAAGCAAAAGATTTAAGTAAAGATCAATCTTACTTCTTAGTACAAATGCCTAAAGATACATTGCAACATGTACTCTTTCCCTTAGGCGAAATTACTAAAAAAGAAGTTCGTGAAATTGCGATTGAACTAGACTTAAATGTCGCAACTAAAAAAGACTCAACAGGTATTTGCTTTATAGGTGAACGTCACTATAAAGAATTTTTGACTAATTATTTATCTGAAACTCAAGGTGACATTGTAAACATTGATACCTTAGAAGTTGTAGGACAACATCAAGGAGTTATGTATTATACATTAGGACAACGTCACGGTCTACATATTTCAAGTCATAAAGGACCATGGTTTGTTGTTGCTAAGGATTCACAGACAAATACACTTTATGTAGGAAAAGAAGCAAGTCATCCTTGGTTATTTTCAACATCACTGTTAGTGTCACGTCTTAACTGGTTTGGTGAAAAGAAGTCTCTAGAATGTCATGCAAAGTTTCGTTATCGTCAACAAGATATCCCAGTATCACTTAACTGGTTAGAAGATGACTCACTCGAAGTCACTTTATTACATCCTGTATCATCTGTTACTCCTGGACAAGAAGCAGTCTTTTATCTAGGCGATGAAGTCTTAGGTGGTGGACGTATTGATGTTATCCTTAAGGATAATCAAACATTACAAGCAAGATTGAAGGAGAAACTACATGACACAACAAACCCCGTTTCATAAAAGAATTATTAATTTAGCGACCTACTTTTTAGGATCCATGTTAGTTTTTCAGATACCAATTATGATATTTTATTTAAATTCATATTCATTAGAAGAAGTATTAACATATCACTCTGTAAGTATTTCTTTTTATTCTACTCTAATAGGTGCCATAATCTTAATTTTTGTTAATTGGCTAGAACTCTTAGAACAATTTAAGAAGATTAAATGGAATAAAACGTTTGTTACGATATTAAAATACTACGCCATGATTATGATAAGTAATGTCGTCACTTCTGTAGTGCTAAGCTATTTAGCGGGCAGTGACAGTGCAACCAATCAGACCTCAATAGAAGCGTCCTTGCAATCATTACCGCTAATAACGATATTGTCGGTTGTTGTCCTAGCACCTTTTGTTGAAGAGATGGTCTTTCGCTATTCCTTAATGAATGTCGATAGTGATAAAAAAGACTTAAAATTAGTATGGTGGATTATTTCATCTGCGATCTTTGGTGGTATGCATTTAATTGCGACCATTACATCAGGTCAATTAAATGAGCTGTGGTTTTTCTTTCAATACTTTGCGATGGGACTAATTATTGGTCATTCTTACTTAAAGACTAAGAATATATGGGTACCAACTCTTTTACACTTATTTAGTAATGGTATTGCGACATTAGCAATTTTATTTCTTTAACAGAAAAGTTTGGTGAGATTCTTGTACGAAATAGAAGGATATGTAAGTCGATTAATATTTGAAAATGAACATACAGACTATCGTGTGTATCTTTTTAGGTTGGACGACATTAATGAAAAAGAGATTATTGTTAATGGAACTATTCCCTCATTATCCCTAGACATCAAATACATTTTAAGTGGTGAATATCAAGAACATCCCCGCTATGGAATGCAGTTTATCGTGTCTTCTTATCGTTCTCTATTACCCACTGAAGAAACTGCGGTCATTAAATACTTAAGTTCTAGTTTATTTCCAGGTATAGGATTAAAGAGTGCTCAAAAACTGGTCGATGCCTATGGAAGTGAAATATTAATTAAAATTAAAAATAATGAAGATGTCTATATCAGTCCCAAGGTGTTATCTGTCAGTAACCAACAAGTTTTATTTGAAGGTATTAGAGAACATGCTGATTTAGAAGAAGCAATTTCATTTTTCTCAACCAAAGGTATCGGTGTACGTACCATCATGAAAATTGAGAGAATGTATGGCAAAGAAGCCATTGCTAAAATAACAGAGAATCCCTACATTATGATTGACGATATCGATGGAATTGGATTTAAGACCTGTGATACGATTGCGAAATCATTAGGTTTTCCTATGGATCATCCATATCGTTTAAATGCCTTAATGGTCTATGAGACATTACAACTTTGTATGCAAAGCGGCTCAACGTATACCACACTTGAAACACTACAAAACACACTCATTAAGAAGGGTCTTGATGAGATGATGTTTGAGATTATATTGGATAATGTTTTGAAGTCAAAAAAAGTTGTGATGGAAGATGAACGGCTATATCACCATACACAATATGAAGCAGAAGTGGTTTGTGCAGACTATTTTAAAACAATGCCAAAAGTAAGTGTGGACCCTTTAGAGTATGAACTTGATGAATTAATAGAGGCTTATGAAACAACGAGTAACATTGTTTTAGATAATTCACAAAAACAAGCGATTATTAATTTCTTTAATGAAGACAAAAACATTATTACAGGAGGTCCAGGAACAGGTAAAACGACAATAATTCAAGCCATTATTTATCTGTTTAGAGAATGTTATCCTCAATATCAAATAGCAGTCTGTGCACCTACAGGACGTGCAGCAAAACGTTTGAAAGAACTAGTGAACATTGATGTG
>JAAZEF010000107.1 GCA_012512455.1 Erysipelothrix sp. | reverse complement strand
GGGGTCTAGGTCGTCTAGCCGCTTGTTTCATGGATTCATTAGCCTCAGAATCACTTCCTGGTAATGGGATTACTTTGAGATATAAATATGGATTCTTCAAACAAAAAATTGTCGATGGTAACCAAGTTGAATTACCAGACCAATGGTTACGCCTTGGTAATGTATGGGAAGTAAGAAAACCAAAACACGCGGTAGACATTCCTTTTTGGGGACATGTTGAAATTGAAAAAGATGATAAGACTGGTAAATTAACTTATCTACATAAGGATGCTGAATATGTCAGAGCTGTTCCTTACGATATGCCAATGGTCGGACGTGGTACTGAAATCACCAATACCCTACGCCTATGGGATAGTGAAGCTAGCGATCGCTTACCAAGCAATAAGGATTTCCATCAATATATTATTGAACTCGATGAAATCACTCAAAACGTTTATCCAGATGATTCGACAGAAAAAGGAAAATATTTACGTCTTAAACAACAATATTTCTTTGTTTCAGCTGGACTACAAGCCATCATTAAGGCTCACTTAAGAACCTATGATTCATTGGATAGTTTTGGTGAAAAGACAGCCATTCAATTAAATGATACCCATCCCGTCCTAGCAATTCCTGAACTCATGAGACTGCTCATGGATGAACATGGTTATGAGTGGGATCATGCATGGCAAATCGTAACTCAGACGATGGGCTTTACAAACCATACGGTTTTATCAGAAGCCTTAGAACGTTGGTCCATCCAACAAATGAAGACACTTCTACCACGAATCTATATGATTATTGTAGAGATTGATCATCGCTTTAAAGATTTTGTCTATGGTCAAACTCATGATCGTGATTTCGTGAATCGTGTTCAAATTATCCGTGACAATCAAGTTCATATGGCACATTTAGCAATTGTCGGTTCACATTCAATTAATGGGGTCGCTCAATTACACTCACAAATATTAATCGATGATTTATTTAGAGATTTCTATCAATTATGGCCAGAGAAGTTCAACAATAAGACCAATGGGGTTACTCATCGTCGTTGGTTGACTTACTCTAATCCTCAACTTCATGAAATGTTAGTCGATACAATTGGCGATGACTATGTGTATGAACCGCATCAATTAGAAAAACTATTAGATTTTGTAGACAATGAAGACTTACAACAACGTTTCATGAATATTAAGCGTGAGCGTAAACAAATCTTAATTGACTACATTGAAAAAGAATGTGGTATCAGTGTTCCACTTGATTCAATTATAGATACTCAAGCTAAACGTCTACATGCTTATAAGAGACAACTCTTAAATGCGTTACATATTATGTATCTTATTAAGAAGATTAAAAAAGATCCAAGCTTTACGATGCAGCACCAGACCTTTATCTTCTCAGCAAAAGCAGCACCTAGCTATGTCTTTGCGAAGAAGGTTATTAAGTTAATTAATAATATTTCAGAGATGGTCGAAAATGATGAACGCTTAAGTCAGTTTATTAAAGTGGTCTTTATACCTAACTATAGTGTGTCCATTGCGGAAATATTGCTCAATGCGAGTGATGTCTCAGAACAAATCTCAACTGCTGGTAAAGAAGCTAGTGGAACAGGTAACATGAAATTCATGATGAATGGAGCAATTACTTTAGGGACTTATGATGGAGCGAACGTTGAAATCGATTCCTTAGTAGGACCACATGATGATATTATCTTTGGTTTACGTGTTGAAGATATTAAACACCTTATTTACAATGGTTACAATGTGTGGGATGAATTAGAGAAAAATCCTGACCTTAAGGAAGTCGTCGATTCTCTTATTGATGGCACATGGGCCAATGGAGATATTGAAGAGTTTAGAGTTATTTATGATGAGTTAATGTTTAAAAATGACGAGTACCTATTGGTTGCGGACTTTGAAGCTTATCGTAAGGCTCAAGAAGAAGTCCAAAGAAGATATGCTGATTCTAAAGGATGGGCACGTACTATGTTAGTTAACATTGCTAAGTCTGGCTTCTTCTCCTCAGATCGTACGATTCAACAATATGCGACTGACATTTGGGATATTAAACCTTTGAAGTCATAACAATATCACAAGCTTTAATGCTATGAGATAATAGACATGAAGAGGTGATAGTATGACAGAACAAGTTAAAGTTATTGACTTAATTCAAGATGAAACAAACTATGAATCTATCATCAAAGATTATAATGATGGTGACGAATACATCAAAAATGGTTTAGATGAATTAGAAAAGTTTGGATTCGTCGAATATGAAGTCAAAGATGGCCAATTAAAGTCTTATAAACTATTGAGCCACTGCTAGATATATAAAGGGATCTTATCAAAAGAGGTCCCTTTTTTGTGTGAGTGTTTATGTTAGAATGTAATTAAAGAATTTAGGAGTATTTATGGCAAGAAAGATAGAGCGTTTTGAAGCACACTTAGATGATTATGACATCATCACTGTATATATAGACCATGCTTATTATCAAGGACAAAGTAAGTTGTTTTATTTAAGAGACAACTTAGGTACCTTGACCCCCTTAGAAATTATAAATGTAGTGACCGCCTCTGGTGACTACAGTAAATACACCCTTAGTGGTTTTAAAGAATTACATATTGGTGAAAACTATGAGGTTTTAGAAGAACATGCGATGGCAACACATCTTCAATATGGTTGGATTGTCAGAACAAAAAGATTTGATCAAGAGTTTTATAGTCATCGCACAGATTTTGGTGCTCAGATAAAAGATGATAAAACATCTTTTGTATTATGGAGTCCCACAGCATCATCTGTTAAAGTAAGACTTATTGTCGAAGATAAAGCCCATATCATCGATATGACAAGAGATGCTCAAGGTGTCTTTAGTTGTGTCGTCAATGGTAATCATCATGGCGCGTTATATGAATATATTATTGAGGTCAATGGCTCTTTAAGGACTAGTTTAGATCCCTATGGCTATAGTTCCAATGCGAACTCGAGATATTCAGCGGTCGTCGATTTTAATCAAATGAAAATAGACATGAATGATAATTCTTTGCCTAAATTTAAGTCGATGGTAGATGCTAGTATTGTCGAGGTCAGTGTCAGAGATTTCTCGATCGATGAGTATGGAAACAGTAGTCATCCAGCACGATATTTAGGATTGATAGAAGAAAACACTAAGGATGAATTAGGAAAAGAGACAGGCTTTGATTATCTAACTGGTTTAGGTTTTAGTCATGTCCAGTTAATGCCAGTGATGGACTTTGAGACAGTGGACGAATTAAATCCTTTTGTCTTCTATAATTGGGGCTATGATCCTGCTCAATACTTTACCTTAGAGGGTTCATTTGCGAGTTTACCCGATGATCCCTTAAATAGAATTCATGAATTTTTAAGAGTGGTCTCTAAGTTTCATGAAGTAGGAATGCGAGTTAATTTAGACGTGGTCTTTAATCATGTCTTTGATATGGAAAAAAGTCCTTTTGAAAAGTGTGTTCCAGGTTATTATTTTAGAAGAGATCATGAGGGTACTATTTCCAATGGTTCATTTTGTGGTAATGACTTTGATTCACAAAAGAGAATGGCACGAAAATTTATTGTTGATTGTATTAGTCACTATGTGACCCACTACCATATTGATGGGTTCCGTTTTGATTTGATGGGCATTATGGATGTAGAAACTATGAATGAGATTGTATTGAAAGTAAGTTCATTACGTCCTGATGTGATGTTATATGGTGAGGGTTGGAATATGCCAACCTTGATGGAAGATGAAAGTAAAGCCATGATGTACAATGCGCATGTGATGCCAGAGATTGCGTTCTTTAATGATTTTTATAGAGACCATGTCAAAGGAGCATCGAGTAGTGATCGTAGTTGGCATCGAGGTTATTTAACAGGTGATGTTCATATGATTGAGGCAGCCAAGGCTTGTTTAGTGGGTAACACTTTAGATAGTCAGGTGGTTAAACTCTTTAATGAACCGACCCAAAGTATTAACTATGTGGAGTGTCATGATAATTACACGCTGTGGGATAAGATTAAAGAGGCTTGTCGTGATGACTTAAAGGTGGAGAGAATTGCTCGTCAAAAGGCTATTAATGCTTTCTTAGCATTTAGTCAAGGTGTCCTATTGATGCAGTATGGACAGGAGTCATGTCGTACTAAAGGTGGAGTCGATAACTCATATCGTAGTAGTGATACGATTAATAAGATAGATTATCGTCGCCATCATCAATATCAAGAAGTGGTAGAATATACTAAAGATGTTTTAAGGCTACGTAAAGATTTGCCTATATTTAGATTTAGAAGTAGTGTGGAGATTGCTTCTCACGTCTATTTTGAGAATCTAAATGAGAACATTTTATGTTATGGATTTAAGGATATTTCAAAGTACTGTGAGTTTAATGAAGTGAAAGTGTTCTTTAATCCTAATAAGTTTGCGTATGAAATAAATCTTAATGAAGAGTATGTTTGTCTTTTAGATCCAAAGGGACGTCAAAACTATCCGCTAAATGTTGTGGATATGGCGCCTTTATCAGTGATGGTAGTGGCTAGATAGGAAGATTTAACATTGAAAAAAAGAGTCATGATGCAGGCCTTTGAATGGTATCTACCAAGTAATCAACAACATTACAAAAGATTGCAGTCTAAATTAGATGAGCTTAAAAGTGTAGGAATTGTGGACTTATGGATTCCTCCTGTTTTCAAGGGGACCAGTAAACATGATGTAGGCTATGGAATCTATGATTTATATGATCTAGGAGAGTTTGATCAAAAAGGTAGTATTGCGACTAAATATGGTACGAAACAAGAATTAATTGAATTGATAAAATCTTGTCATACTAGAGATATGAAGGTGTATGCCGATACAGTCCTAAATCATAAGGCAGCGGCTGACTATAAGGAAACATTTGAGGCAATCTTAGTCGATCCAATGGATCGTGAACAAACTATAGGTGAGCCCCATGATATTCAAGGTTGGACAGGTTTTAATTTTAAGGGACGAAATAATAAATATTCAAAGTTTAAATGGAACTTTAATCATTTTACAGGTGTAGATTATGATGATATTACCAAAGAATCTGGTATTTATCGTATTTTAGGTGATAATAAATATTGGTCTGAAAGTGTGTCAGATGAACTTGGTAATTATGACTATTTGATGTTTGCTGATGTGAATCTGGCTCATCCAGAGGTTAAGGAAGATTTATTTCATTGGATTGAGTGGTTTGTCAATGAAACAAAGGTTGATGGTTTACGTTTTGATGCCTTAAAACATATTGATCGAGAATTCATGAAAGAATTTATTGATCATTGTCTTAATTTGTTTGGGGATTCTTTTTATCGAGTGGGAGAATATTGGAGTGGTAATGAAGAGGCTAAATTAAAATATTTAGATGCTTTAGACTACAATATGGATTTATTTGATGTGATCTTACATTACAACTTCTATGAGGCTTCTCATCAAAAAGAAAACTATGACTTGAGAACTATCTTAGATAATACCTTGGTGATGAATCATCCGACTTTGGCGGTGACCTTTGTTGATAATCATGATTCTCAAAGGGGACAAGCCTTAGAGTCATGGGTAGAGAGCTGGTTTAAGCCTTTAGCCTATACCCTAATCTTAATGCGTGAGGAAGGTTATCCTTGTGTCTTTTGGGGTGACTATTATGGTATCGAGGGTGAGTTTAGTTATCCTGCTCAAAAAGAGTGGTTAGATAGAATGTTAAAAGCTCGACAAAAGGCGAGCTATGGTGATCAAGATGATTATTTTGATAATCCTCATTGTATTGGTTGGGTTCGTCATGGAAATGAAAAACATTTAACTAAGTCGGCAAGTCTTATTAATAATTCTGATGATTCTCAGATATTAAGGATGTTCATTGGTACAGATTTTGTGGGAACAATCTTTAAAGATGCCTTAGAGTTTAGTGAGGGTGAAGTCATTATTGATGAAGAAGGTTATGGCGACTTTAGAGTCAATGCTCAGTCTGCTTCGATATGGCTAAATTAGTTTTACGATACCGCATTGGTGACATTCCAGTGCGGTTTTTAAATGAGGTACTAAAATAAGATGGTGAGGAATAACCGACCATACTACCAATTTCAGTAACAGAATAGTTGGTGGTCTTTAGAAGTAGGCTGGCTTCTGAGATTCTTTTATCGATTAGATAATCGATAATGGGCATACCAATATATTCTTTGTAAGCATGGGATAAATAATAGACAGAAGTGTGGGTCAGTTCTGATAGCATCTCTAAAGTAATGTCTTGATGGAAATTACGATCAATGTATTGTTTGACGACCGCACATTGTAAGGAAAGTGTGGAAGAAGAAACATTTACTTCTAATCCGTTGACTGAATTGAATGGCTATGAGACCAATCCGATGTGGGCGTTGGTGAATAATACGAATGAACCACAGGAGACAGTGCTTACTTTATTTGGTAAGTCAGAAACTATAAATCTGAACCCTTCAGAGATAAGATGGTTTGGAGTGAAGGATGATGAGTGATCGTGTGCGATCAATACTTCAATTATTATTGATGGTTGTGGGTGTCATATTGGTTATCTATGGTCATCAACCTACAGGATATGTCTATTTAAGCATCCAACTTGTTGGATTGGGACTAATTCTATTTTCGTTATACTTATATAATAAAAAATATCAGT
>JAAZEF010000106.1 GCA_012512455.1 Erysipelothrix sp. | reverse complement strand
TCGGATTCGAACCGACGATCACAGAGTTGCAGTCTATTGCCTTACCACTTGGCTAAGGTACCAAATTGCTGTGCCTTACTATTATACATTATCTCTTTCTTTTTGCAAGTGGTATTTTCAAATTTGTAAAATCTGTCTACTTTCAAATTATAAGTGCCTCTTGCCTCATTAAATATAGCCTATATTTACATTAAAAACAACAGATTTTAAATAGAATAAGAACCTAATATTCTTAGTCATTTCAAAAATATCCTCAAAAGATACTAAGTCGTGGTAGAATATATTTATTGTTGGAGGATTGAATATGATTGTAGGTTGCGTAAAAGAAATAATGAACAATGAATTTCGTGTCGGAATTGTCCCAGACCACGTCAATATGTATGTCAAAGCAGGTCATTCTTTTCTTATTGAAAAAGATGCAGGGTTAGAAGCCGGATTTACAAATGAAGAATATGAAAAAGCTGGAGCGAAAGTAATAGACAATGCTCAAGAGGTTTGGGAAAGATCAGAAATGATTATTAAAGTAAAAGAACCTCAAGTGAGTGAATATGAATTAATGAAAGAGAATCAAATTATTTTTACCTATTTTCACTTAGCAGCAAATCGCAAGTTGACCTTAGAACTATTAAAAAGAAAAGTAACAGCAGTTGCTTATGAAACAATTACAGATGAAGATGGACGACTTCCTTTACTTAAGCCAATGTCTGAGATTGCAGGGCGCTTAAGTATTCAAGAAGGAGCCAAATATTTAGAGAAACAATTTGGTGGCTCAGGAGTTTTACTCTCAGGTGTCTCAGGAGTTCCACGAGGTAAAGTATTAGTCTTAGGTGCCGGTGTTGTAGGCCAAAATGCGGTCAGAACAGCAGTAGGACTAGGTGCCTATGTGGTCGTCATGGATAAGAATATGGAACGCTTAGAAGAGTTAGATATGTTATATCAAACGAGTGTTCAAACAGTCTTCATGACCGAAGGAGCTCTATTAAGAGAATTAGATAGTAGTGATGTGATTGTAGGTTCTATTTTAGTACCAGGCGAAAACACTCCTAAAGTCTTAAGAAAAGAACATTTAAAACTAATGAAACCAGGCTCTGTAATTGTCGATGTTGCGGTTGACCAAGGGGGATGTGCAGAAACATCACGACCTACAACTCATGATAATCCAATTTTTATAGAAGATGGTATTATTCATTACTGTGTATCTAATATGCCAGGCTGTGTGCCCTTTACTTCCACCAATTCGTTAGTCAATGCGACAATGTACTATGGACTTCATATAGCAGGGGCTGGTATTGAAACAGCGGCTCAATTTGATCCTCATTTAGCATTAGGAATTAACTGTTACCAAGGGCATTTAACTCATAAAGGTTTAGCCCATTCCTTAGAAATGACTTATACAGATCTTCTAAGTTTAATGAAAGAATAAAGAAAAAGCTGAGAATTAATCAGCTTTTTTTGTATCTATTTAATAATTTCTTCTAGTTGAGCAAGTCTTTCTTCAAAGACTTTAAGAGCATCTTTAGTTGGTTGGTTAGTACTCATGTCTACACCAGCCTTTTTTAAGACCTCAATTGGATAATCACTTGATCCTGCCTTGAGATAATTTATATAGTTTTCAACCGCATTTTCTTCTTTACTCAAGATTTTATGAGCTAATGCGCTAGCGGCAGAGAACCCTGTCGCATATTGATAAACATAGTAGTTAAGGTAGAAGTGAGGAATACGTGACCACTCTAAGGCGATCTCATCATCAAAAGTCATCTCTGAACCATAGTATTGTTCATTGAGTTTGAAATATTCCTTGTTCAAGTAATCTGCTGTCAGAGCAATACCATTTTGATCTGAGGTATGAATTAAGTGTTCAAACTGAGCAAATTGGGTCTGACGGAAAACCGTTCCCTTAACACCATCTAAATAATGGTTGATAACATAGGCTTGAACCTTAGGGTCATCATATTTCTTTAGAAGATAATCTGTGAGTAAGTTCTCATTAGTTGTTGAAGCGACCTCTGCTAGGAATATTGAGTAATTGCCATAGACAAAAGGTTGGTTATTACGAGTGTAATAACTATGAACAGAGTGTCCTAATTCATGAGCTAAGGTATACACATTGTCTAAAGTATTTTGCCAGCTCATTAAAATATAAGGAATGGTTCCATAAGTTCCTGATGAATAAGCACCTGAACGCTTACCTTCATTCTCTATTAAATCCATCCAACGCTCATCAAAGGCTTTATTAACAATACCAATGTATTCATCACCTAAGACAGAAAGAGCATCAATAATTAACTCACGGGCTTCATCAATTGTAAACTCTAAATCAATTGACTCAACCATTGGCACATACATGTCATACATTCTTAATTCATCAAGTCCCAATGCTTTTTTACGCAAAGCGACATAACGGTGTAATAATGGTAGATTGTCATTGACTGCGTCCACTAAAGCATCATAGACACTTTCATCGATCGAGTTATTAAATAATGCACGATGACGAGCTGAATTGAAGTTACGAACATCGGCCATGAGGTTACCATATTTCACATGGTTAGATAATGTTGATGCTGTTGTATTTTGGAATTGATCATACACTTTATAGAGTCCCTTAAAGGCATCGTGACGTACTCTACGATTGGTACTCTCCATATAACGTCCATAACGAGCATGAGTCAATTGAACTTCATTGTCATCCTCATCGAGAATCGTTGGGAATTTCAAATCCGCATTGTTCAATACTGAGAAGACTTGAGAGCCTCCTGATAGAACATTGGATGATTTAGCTAATAGATTCTCTTCTTCAAGTGATAAGATATGTTCTCTTTGTTTAAATAAAATTTCAAACTCATGAGAATAGACTTTCAAATCATCTTCTTGTAATTAGCTCTTAATCAATGCTTCATCACTTTGATGTAATTCGGTATCAAAATAAGCAAAGGCTGAAGATAATTTAGCACCTAAGCCACGGGCTCTTAATTCAAGACCACGATAATGTGAATTCGCAGTATCAACATCTGAATTAAGATGGGCATAGATATAGAGATGTGAAAACTGTAATGACAGTTCTTCTCTTAGTTGTAGTGCTGCCTTAAGGGTAGTTGCGCTTTCGGCAAGCTTTCCTTGAAATTGACTGACAGTAGGTAATTTAGCTTCTAAATCTTTGAATGAAGCTTCAAAGGCCTCATCATCCTTAAAGATAGTGGTAGTGTCCCAAGTTTGTTCTATGGGAACTTCATTTCTTTTTAATACTTTGTTTTGGCTCATAGTTACTCCTTCTTTTTTATTCTAATAGTATAGCACTTAGTCTTTCTGTAATTCAAAATGA
>JAAZEF010000012.1 GCA_012512455.1 Erysipelothrix sp. | reverse complement strand
GGTGAGATCTTGCCTAATATTAAAAAACAGAAAAAGCGTGCAATTACTGACTTAAAAAGAGCTCAACGTAATTTATCACAACGTTCTGAACTAAAAACAGCCATTAAAGCTGTGCGTAATGCGACAACTAAAGAAGACGGACTAGTAGCTCTTAATAGAGCATATCAACTGTTAGATGAATCTGTTACAAGTAATGTTCATCACCGTAACTTTGCTAAGCGTGAAAAATCACGTCTCGCAAAATTCGTAAATTCATTAGAAGCATAAACTGGATTAATCCATTCAATTGGTAATCCAGTTTTTTTTAATCTTTAATATTAATTATTTGTGCCAAACCACCTAGTGAGGTTTCTCTTAATTCAATGGCTATTTTACTGCCTGTATATTTCATGGTACTCACTACCATATCGAAAGAAACTAAATTTTTCTTAATTTCACCAAGTGTTTGTGCCATAAACGCAGCATCTTTTGCTCGCTGTGCAGCCACCGCATTACGCTCAATACAAGGTATCATGACATAACCGCCTACTGGATCACATGTCAGCCCTAAGTGATGTTCTATACCTATCTCAGCTGCGTATTCAATAGTCTCTAAACTGCCACCTTCTAAAGCTGCGACTGCCGCTGCAGCCATTGCACAACCTACACCTACTTCAGCTTGACAACCACCTTCTGCTCCAGAAATAGTCGCATTCTTTTTGACAACATTACCAAACAGACCAGCAGTTGCTAAAGCTTCAATTAATTTTTCTCTATCATATTTTAAGTCAGTGAGATAATGATACATTATTGAAGCTAAAATACCTGCAGAGCCACAAGTTGGTGCTGTTACTACTTCACCTAATGAAGCATTTTCTTCCATCACAGCATACGCATAACTCGCAAGCTTAAGTCGATACATTTGGTCGAGTGGTAAATTAGGCTTTATTTTATTATTTAGAGACGACGCAATTCTTTGAATATTTAATTTACCTGGTAAATTTCCTTCTTTATTTAGACCTCTTTTTACACTATCTATCATTGAATCTAAAATATTACTTAAATAACTTTGTAAATTAGGTTCAAATCGAGATACATATTCATGAAAACTTAAATTATGTTTTTGACAATAAGTAATAATATCATCCATTAAAGTGTGGGGATAAATAGACTTTTGAAAATCAAAATCGTGATTCAACACTTTTATTGAACCGCCACCTAATGAATAGACAACCCACTTATCGAGTAATTCTTGTTGTTGATATCCTTTAATAAGTAAACCATTAGGAAAGTCATACTCCCAATCTAATAAGAAGCTTACCTTACATTCGATGGGTGCGACACTTTGAATTATTGCTTGATCACTAAAATGTCCTTTACCAGTTAGGGATAAAGATCCATATAGCTCCACTTCAAAGCAATCAGTCTGAGGAAAGTGATTCAAAAACAATGTCATTGCCCTTTGGGGAGCTATGGTATGTGATGAAGAAGGTCCAGAACCTACTTTATAAAGTTCTCTTAGACTCTCCATTACGTAAGCACCTTAATCATAAATAATTCCAACCCTCTCTTAAAGTCCTGTGAACCTCTCTTAGCTTCTTGATCTAATTGAGCTAGATTTCTTAATTGAATCAGACATTCTTTGGTACTTATTAGGTTTTGATGGTTATTAATTAAGAAATAGGCTTGTCTATCAGACATTTTAAGAGTCTTCGCTATTTCTTGTGGAGAATAGCCTGCTTTATTTAAAGTAAACAATTGATAATATTGGCGATATTTATTAGCTAACAAATAAAGTAATTGAATAGGTTGAAAATCCTGTCGTATCAACATGTCATAAATCGAAAATACACGTTTCGCATCCCTTTTTATCAAAGCTTCACTTAATTCATAAATCATAGATTCACGTTGATCATTCACTAATGATAAAACAACATCTTTTGTAATAGGTTTATCAATTAAAGATAACTTCTCAAATGCCATATTTACATCTGTTTGTGTTAAACAAAATGAGTTTAGTAACGAAAAACCTTCAGAAGTTACTGATAGTTGATATCGATTAATATAGTGTTTAATTAAAGAAGTAATATCCGTAGCATCTAATCCTTCATGGATAATAAAATTGGTTAACTTCTTAAATAACTTAGTTAACTTTCTTTTACCATCAGGTTTATTGCCATCTAAGCTAAAAACTAAATCCACATCGATTGGCGGATTTTCTAACAATTGCTTTATGTATTGAAATTGATCATCAGCCATCACTTTAGTTGTATTGAAGCCAGGTAAATTCTTAATA
Source organism: Erysipelothrix sp. (assembly GCA_012512455.1). GTDB lineage: Bacteria > Bacillota_I > Bacilli_A > Erysipelotrichales > Erysipelotrichaceae > JAAZEC01. The sequence continues at coordinate 11,078 of JAAZEF010000012.1, read as the reverse complement.
ATTATGAATTTCTTTTCTTCAAAAAAAGATGGAGTTTCAATTTCTAACATCATTTCATCAAAAGAGTAAGACCCACTAAAAACAATTGGTGTTATTTGTTTGATATTAAGTGTTGATTGAATCTTCTCTATTCTTTGATTTAGCCAAGATGAATCATTGCTATGTATAAAATAAATCAAGTTTATCACCACTTTCATTATACCAAATAATATCTTATAATAAACAGAGTTATTAGAAACAAGAGGTAATTATGGAAAAAATACTAGTTATCAATCCAGCAATCGCGTCTGCTAACTTAGGTGATTTTATTATCGAAGAAGTTACTCAGGAATATATTAAAGAATGGTTTTCAGATGCCTTTATCACAGATATACCTAGCCATACTCCAATCGACAATCTTTATTTCTACTCACTTAGAAAACCGACATTGACTTTAGTGACTGGTACTAACTTACTACAAAACTTCCCCTATCCTCTTGATCGTCAATGGGATATTAAAATCTCAGATTTAACACGCCTTAATAATGTTACTCTCTTTGGGACAGGTTGGCGTCATTATCGATATAAACCACATCTATTAACCCCTTGGTTTTATAAAAAATTACTTCATCCTCAAAATTTCCATTCAGTTAGAGATGAATTTACTAAATTGACATTGGAAAAAATGGGTTTTAATAATGTTCTTAATACCGCGTGTCCTACAATGTGGAAGTTAACTCCAGAATTTAATCAAACAATTCCTACTACCAAAGCTAGTAGAGTAGTAACTACTTTAACGGATTATGCTAAAGATGTGACCAAAGATAAACTTATGTTAGAAATCCTTAAAAGAAATTATGACGTTGTTTATCTATGGTGCCAAGGAACTGATGATTATCAATATTACTTAAAGAACTTTTTTGATAAAGACATTATTGTTCTCAATAACTCTCTAAAAGCCTATAAAGATATTCTATCTGAAAATGATTTAGACTATGTGGGAAGTCGTTTACATGGTGGCATTTATGCTTTAAGACATCAAAAAAGAACGATCATTCTCGCTGTTGATAATCGAGCATTAGAAATACATAAAGATACTAACTTACCGGTATTGGCTCGAGAACAGGTAGAGAACTTAGAAGAACTTATTCAATCTTCTTGGCCAACTATCATTAATTTACCTCAAGAGTCTATTAATAAATTTATATCTCAATTCAAAAAATAAATTTTTTGTTGTGTTTTAACAAGTGTAAAATAACGAGATACAACTACTTCGATTGTCGATGAACTACTGGTTTGTAGTGAATTAATTCTTAAATCATACAATGATTTCATAACACTAGGATGAGGATGGTTGTAAGTTTTGGGATCACTTGAAATGATTGCTAGTTTGGGATTCATTTGTTGAAGAAAACGAGGATGACTAGAGGTCTTGGAACCATGGTGACCCAATTTTAAAATATCTGCTTGTAACAAGGGATGTTTTTTTATTAACATCATTTCTATCTGTTCAGAAGCATCGCCTGTGAATAAAAATTGAGTGTCTTGAACTTTAAATAAAACTATCAACGATTGATCATTAGTATCTTCACTTACTCTTTCTTCTAATAGAAACATAATGTTAAGAGGTTCCTTTAATAAAGTAGGTTTAGTGATAATATTTTTAGGCTGAAACTGATCATTTATCAAAGATAAAGAACCATTATGATCCTCATCAGGATGGGTAATGATGACACTACTTAATTGCTTGATACCACTTTTATACAGTTGACTCTTAACTGAAGCATATTGGTTTTCTTTACCTGTATCTATTAACAGAGCACCTTGATGATAAGGATATTTTATCAACGTCGCATCACCTTGTCCGACATCAATATAAATTACTCTGACACTACCATCTATTCTATATAAGAGCGTCTGTAATATTATAAAACATACACCTACTATTTTCTGAAGTTCTCTATTTTCCCACAATACTAATACCATAAACCATAAACAATTGACTAGTAAATGTGGTTTACCTACGATTGTTAAAACCTCAACGTTAATTTTTCTTATTAAAAATCTTAATCCTAAATGTAATGAATTAAGAAGAGTACTAGTACTAAATGACAGAGAAACTAAAGCAATAAGAAACATCAAACCAGAAAGATATCTAAAGAGATTAAACAGAAGACTTTCAATAAAATTAAAGCGATAGAAAAGATTTAATTGTAGAAATGCTAGATAGGATTTTCTTACTAGAAAATTGTCTTGAATATTATTGACAATAAAGGAAGATAGTTTAAGACCATACGTTAAAATAAAGATTGGAGTATTGATTGAGAAAGGATATATCAACAACAGAATGATAATCTCTACAAAGCTCTTTTTATGCCCTCTTAAGTTTAAGAGATTAGAAATGAGTAATCTTGTTAAAACAAAATTCATTCCAAAGAAAAGAATTAAACAAATGTGAATAAAGAATAAGATCCATTTGACTTGTTTTTCCTTTAATATTTTATTGATAATATTTCTAATAATATGTAAAAAAGAAGAAAAGTGAATTCCACTAGAGATTAAGGCCATGTAAAGAGAACTCTCTTGTGATAATCGGTCTCCTTCACTATATAGATAAAGAGAGACAATCTCTTCATCTAATTGAGATACTTTAGACCTCAAAAAGCTGTCAGATGAGTGATGTTTATTAATGACTTCACTTTTTTTAATATTCAATAATCCTAGATTATTTTTAAGAAAGAGACCCTTTTGATAAATTGAAGGTTGATGAACCTCTAAAGAAGCATCTAATTTTAATTTATCACCAATTTCACCATAATCAGTCCCAAAACTACTGGCATAAAAGATTGAGTCTCTAAAGATGGTTTGTGTTGGGGTAATATTAACAATTTGCGCCTTATTGAAAGTAATTAAATGAGGACTTAATTGAAGCCGTATTAAAAGTAGTGCACTGGTCATTAGAATCAATAATGAAATTCTTTTTAATTGATAGGTTAGTATGAGCCAACAAATAAAGATAAGAAAGTAATAGTTTGGATAGTAAATGATAAATATCATCATAATCAAGGCAAAAAAGCTATCCTCAAAGACAAATAAGTTCTTTAATTTTTTCATATTTACTTTGTCCAATACCTTTGACTTCCATGATCTCACTAATCTCTAAAAAAGAACCATGAAGTTGGCGATAGTCAATGATTTTTTGTGCAGTTACTTCCCCTATTCCGGGCAGTGTGACTAGCATATCCAGGGTTGCGCTATTGATAGACACGCATAAAATTTCAGATTTGACAGGAATTGTGATGGTGTCATTGTCGATTAGATAGCGATTGAGATCAAGACTTCCTGTATCCGCATTTTCACTAAGAGTTATTTCTTCTAATATATCTTTGACTTGACTATGTGGAGCTAAAGTTAAATATTGTTCTTGTTGTACTTCACCTTTGACATAGATAGTAATTTCATCCTCCATTAACTTAATTTCTTCAAAAGGACTTAAGGGAATGGCTAATAAAATGACCCATATCGTAAATAAAAAGAGTAAGGACTTAAACATGTTGTTCACCTACTCTTAAATTATGCTATGAAAGACTTTATTCTTATTTAATTGCTAATATTTTTACTTGATATGGTATTTGTGCTTTAACATCAACAGTATCGTTGACCTTATGTTCCATCATCGCTAATGCTAATGGAGAAGCATTTGATAGTTTACCATTAAGTGGATCTGATTCGACTGAACCTACAATTGTATAGGTCGTTTCAAGGTTGGTATCCAATTCTTTAATTGATACGATGGAACCTACTTGTACACGTTTGCTTCTGCCAGCGACACCTTCTTCAATAAGTTCAATATTGCTAAGCATGTTATCGAGCTCACGAATACGGGCTTCTACTTTAGCTTGTCGGTCACGTGCCGCATCATAATCAGCATTCTCAGACAAGTCACCTTGTTCACGAGCTGCTTGTAATTCTTCTTTAACTTCTTGACGAACAGTATGAATTAAATATGCTAGTTCCTTCTTTAATTCTCTAAGTCCTTCTTTTGTTACTACGACCTTTTGATTTTCTTTAGCCATAACATCACATCCTTTTTCAACTGCTTGATTATAGCATATCTTCACTCAAGATGCTACTAATCTTGGTCGCTAGCAAATCAATGGCAACCTTATTATGTCCACCTTCTGGAATGATCACATCCGCATAACGCTTAGAAGGTTCTACAAATAAATCATGCATTGAGCGTACTGTGGTCATGTATTGATTCACCACAGAATCTAAAGTACGTCCTCTTTCTTTAACATCTCTAACTAAACGACGAATGAGACGAACATCTGCTGGAGTATCGACAAAAATTTTAATATCACACATCTTACGAATTGATTCATTCTCTAGACAGAAAAGACCCTCTAGAATAACGACATCTGTAGGAAATACCTTCTCTGTTTCAGACGAACGTGTATGATTAACATAGTCATACAGTGGTTTATCTATGGCGACACGTTGTTTAAGTAAGCCAATATGTTCAATTAACAAATCGGTATCAAATGCTAATGGATGGTCATAGTTGGTGCTATAACGTTCTTCCATTGTTAAATCAGATTGGTCTTTATAATAGTCGTCCATTTTCATAATTAAAAATGATTTTTCGGTATTAAAAGACTTATGTAATTGTTTACCGATAGATGTTTTTCCAGATGCGGAACCACCAGCTATACCAATTAATACCACTTTTTTCATTACTGATTCCCCCTTAAATATTGATTTACCAGTTGACTGTGTTGTGCATAGGTTTGTGAATAATGAAATGTACCCTTTGTCTCTCCAAACATTTCAGTCAAAAAGAAGTAGTAGTCTGTTTCGTTTGGACTTAAGACAGAACTTAAGGCATTTTCTCCCGGATTAGCAATAGGGCCTATAGGTAAACCATCATTAATATAGGTATTGTATGGAGATTGAATAGATACATTACGCTCACATTCTTGCCAATTATTATATTCACCTAAAGCATAACAGACCGTGACCGAAGACTCTAATCTCATTGGTAATGCGAGTCGGTTAAAGAAGACGGAAGCAACATTCTTCATATCTTCTAAATGGGCGGCTTCAGATTGTACTATTGAACTTAGATTGAAAACTTCATGAATCGATAAATTCGAGGCATCAAATAATGCCTTATTGTTTAGGTAAAATTGTTCACTTTGATCTAATAGACGTTTTGTAATATCTTGTATACTCGCATCTTTATAAAACTCATAAGTATTGGGAGCCAGATAACCTTCTAATAAGACTTCAACATCTTCTGACAGTATATCAGGAGTTAAGACTTCATAGGTATCGATGAGTGTAGTCACATAATCACGATCGTTCCAAAGTTCTAATACTTCTTCTTGACTATAGCCAAAATGATTCTCAATGACCATAGCATAGTCTTTGGCCCATTGACCATCAATAAAAGTAAGTCGGAAAGTATCGACTACAATATTTTTTCCATCACTCATATGGAGTAAGATTTCTTCTAATGACCAAGCTTTATCTATAACAAAATCACCTGCTTTTAATTGAACGTCCACAGGATTTAATTGTAAATAGATTTTAGATGCCATCGCATTTTTTATAATTTCTTTTTCTTCAAGTTGATCTAATAGTTTACTAACAGATGTTCCACTAGCGACAGTAAAACTCACTTCTTCTGAAGTGTTAGTGATGGGGTTATTGAGTTGATTAAATTGTTGGTAAGCAAAAAGAAGACCACTTCCTACTACTAATAAAAACACTAGTAGAATCAATGGCCAACGCTTTTTATTCTTCTTCATACTCATTATCGTTCATAAACGTCGCAAATACTTCTTCAATCATTTCCCATTCTTTATCATTTGTAATAGCTTCTAAAGAGCCATCTTGATTATATCTAGATGTATAGACTGTACCATCATTTTCAGCTGGATTAAAATATAAGACATACGCCTTACCTGGTTCTCCTTCAGGTGTTGGATCTCCCTCAAAAGTAAATAGAATCTGCATTTCTATTTCATTGCCCTGATCATCAATTACTAAAAGTTTTTCATCATTCATATGTTTTCTCCTTATTTTTGATCAAGATAGCGTTGTAATATTTCTACAGCTGCTGCCTGGTCAATAATCTTTTTTCTTTTCTTACGTGAAATATCCATTGCGATAAGTTGACGTTCTGAAGAACGAGTTGAAAATCTCTCATCCATCATGATAACTTTCAAGTCAAATACTTCTTCTAAAATTGACTGGAATTCTAAAGATGCTTGTGCTCGTGGACCAACATCACCATTCATTAGTAAAGGAAGTCCTAAAACAATTTCTTGTACCTGATGTTCTTTAATTAACTCTTCAAGTTCATCAAGCAAAAAATCAATATTGTCGTCTTTAAAACGAATTGTTTTAACAGGATGAGCCAACAAACCTAGTTCATCAGATATAGAGACACCACAAGTAACACTACCTAAATCTAAACCTAAGATTTTGTTCATTCTTTATTTAAGTAATAACGAACTAATTCTTCAATTATCTCAAAGCGTTCTAACTGTTGAATCGTTGAACGAGCACCCTTATGCGATGAAATATAAGCAGGATCATTTGTAATTAAATAACCTGCCAACTGGTTGACCGCATTGTAGCCTCTTTCATTTAATGCCAAGGTTACATCTTCGATAATCTTACGTACCGTTTCCTGATGTACTTCTTCAGCATTATATGGCATTGTTTGAGTTAAATCATTTTTGTCCATATTATCCCATCCTTTTCATTATTGTATACCAACTAGCTTGATTTTATCAACAATTTTTGATTAATCACTGAAATGACTTCATCAACTTTGCTAATATCTTTACCGCCTGCTTGAGCAAACTGTGGACGACCTCCACCACCACCATTAGTTAATTTGGCAGCTTCTTTCACTAAATCACCAGCTTTGATGCCATCTTTAATCCAAGATTCACTGACAGCACACACAAAACTAACTTTATCATCATTAACAAAGGCACCAAATACAACTCCATCATCTAAAGCATTGATAAGTTTTTCTACTAATGGTTTTCCTAGTTTAGAATCAAAGTGACTCTTAAACACAAGCTTATTACCTTCTAAATCTTTTAATAGACTTGTCATCTGATGATTGACTAATGAATCTTCTAATTTATTAATTTGATTCTGTAAGCTACTATTTTCATTAAGAACTTGTACTAATTTCTCATCAATCTTAGTTACTGATGTCGCATTTAATTCCTTCGCAATACGTTCTAAATGAGTTTCACTATCTTTAAATGTATCATATGCATTCAAAGACGATTTTGCGACAATTCTTCTAACACCTGAGCCAATAGATTCTTCTGAAACTAATTTATAAACCCCAATTTGTGAACTATGCCCAACGTGTGTTCCACCACACAATTCTTTAGATGGACCCATGGTCACAACGCGTACTTGACTATCATATTTTTCATCAAACAATGCTATTGCACCAGAATTCTTAGCCTCCTCTATATCCATAATCTCAGTAATGACTGGACTGTCTTGAGCAATTAAATCATTCACTCTTGATTCAATATCATTTAATGTTTTGTGATCAATCTTTTCATAATGACTAAAGTCAAAACGAGAATATTCATCGCTAACATATGAACCAGCTTGTTGGACGTGAGTTCCTATGATTTCACGTAATGCTTGATGTAATAAATGTACACTTGAGTGATTGCGACGAATGAATTGACGACGCTCATTATCAATGGCCAAGATAACTTTATCTCCTATGGATAAGCTTCCGGAAGTCACCTTTACACTATGAAGATGTTGACCTAATGGTGCTTTTTGGACATTAGTTATCTCACCTCTCAATTTTGAGTTTGAGATAGTTCCAGTATCTGCGACTTGACCACCACTTTCCGCATAGAACACAGTGCGATCAAAGATAACCTGTCCATTCTCTTCAAGTGAATCAACTGCTTTACCATCGACAAAAAGACCAATAACAATACTTTCACTTATATCGTGATCATAACCAAAGAAGACTGAAGGGTTTTCAAAATTTAAGAGATCTTCGTGTTGTTGTCCCATTGATTCACTATCGACACGAGCAGCACGACTCATTTCTTTTTGTTTCAACATGTGCTCTTTAAAGCCTTTAGTATCGACTGAAATATTATTTTCTAAGGCAATTTCAGTAGTCATTTCTAATGGGAAACCATAGGTATCATAAAGCTTAAATGCTTGTTCACCAGTGATTGTTTGTTGTTTGCTCAGAAGTTCATTTAACATCTTTTCACCATCACTTAGTGTTAAATGGAAACGTTCTTCTTCAATCTTAATAAGCTTTTCAATAAGTTCTTGTTGATTCTTAACTTCTGGATAGAATGAGTCCATGACATCTATAACCACTTGTACTAAGCGATACATAAATGAGCCTTGAATATTTAATTGAATACCATATCGAATAGCACGACGAATTAAGCGGCGTAGTACATAACCTCGGCCTTCATTAGAGAAGGTTGCTCCATCACCTAAAGCAAAGGTAATAGTTCTAATATGGTCTGCTATAACTCTATATGCTTCTTTATTTTCTTCATAAGGAATAGTTGTAAACTTTTCTGTAGCTTTTATAATAGGAATAAATAAATCAGTTTCAAAGTTTGTTTCACCATCTTGAACAAGTGATACTAATCTTTCAAATCCCATTCCTGTATCAATGTTTTTTTGTGGCAGTTCTTCAAAGTCTTTACGATCAACACCATCTTTTGCGTAATATTGGGAGAATACGATATTCCATACTTCTAAATAACGATCATTTTCAATTTCTTCAAAAAATAATCTTTCTCCAAGATTTTCAGGATCATATTTAGGACCCCTGTCATAAAATATCTCCGATTGAGGACCTGAGGGACCTTCACCGATTTGCCAGTAGTTATCATCTGATTTTAAGATTCTTTTTGGATCTAATCCAATATGTTTAGTCCAAATATCGTAAGCTTCTGTATCATCGGTATGGATGGATACATAGATTTTATCTTCATCAAATCCAATCCAGTCTTTGGATACTAAAAACTCCCATGCGTAACTAATCGCATCTTTTTTGAAATAGTCACCGATTGAAAAGTTACCTAACATTTCAAAGAAAGTATGGTGTCTTGCTGTTTTACCAACATTTTCAATATCATTGGTACGGATTGATTTTTGTACATTAACTAAGCGATTTGAACTTGGTTTAATGGAACCATCAAAATACTTCTTTAATGCGGCTACCCCAGAGTTGATCCATAATAAAGTTGGATCTCCATGAGGAATAAGGGAATGACCTTTCTCTACTAAATGATCTTTCTTTTCAAAAAAATCTAAAAACATTTGTCTTATTTCTTGGCTAGTTCTATGTTTCATAATAACTCCTTCTTTTTAACAATAAAAAAACGTCCCAATAAGGACGCCTATTTGCGCGGTACCACCTTAATTCACACCTATGTGTGCATCTCTTGAAGGTAACGACTATCTTACGTGAACTTTTAATTCCTCTGTCAAAGTAGCTTTCCATATCCCATGTACAATTTTACACCAACCAATTGCTCTCTGAAATCATTTGAATATGTACTTTTCTTTGATACGATTTAACAGTATTGTATCACACTTTAATTTGAAATTCTCATATTAAGTGTTGTTTTTATCTTATTCGAGTGGTCTGTTTTAGCCCCATGTTTAAATATGTTCTCTTCACCTAACAAAATAAGTGATTTTGATGAACGAGTAATGGCTGTATATAACAAACGTCGTTGCATCATAAACTGATGTTGCTTTGTTGCTACCACAATCACAATTGGATATTCAGAACCTTGTGCTTTATGGACAGACATACAATAGGCATGTTTTAAGTTTATAAACATCTCTGGAGTATATTCGACAATAGTTCCTTCGAAATCTACTATCATGTGATTTTTTCTGTCCGCATTCTCTTCTTTAGTTGTAATTTCTACGAGACGTCCAATATCACCATTGTACACTTGATCATCTGGTTGGTTTTTAAGTTGTAAAATCTTATCCCCTTCTCTAAAGAGTTGATAACCAACTTTAAGTTCGCGTTTTTCAATTGCTGGTGGATTACAAAGTTTTTGTAACATGAAGTTAAGTGTATCTATACCATGCGTACCATTATATTGAGTTGTAAGCACCTGTATATCTTCAATCTCATAACCTGCTTTTAATGCATTAGCGACGACTTGTTGTAAATGTTGAGTCAAGTATTGGCTTGTTTCAATAAATCTTATTTCTTTGACACACAACGATTTATCAAAATGACCATTTTTTACTTCTTGAGCTAAATCGATAATAGTTGAACCGGCAGCTTGTCGATAATTAACTTCTAACACATTGACAACAAACTGATTAGATTCAATTAAATCACGAATTAAAAAGCCTGGTGATACACTTGGTAGTTGATCTTTATCCCCAATGAATAAAATCTTACGAACACGAGGAGTAGCTTTACATAGAGCTGCCATAGTAAATGAATCGACCATAGAAAACTCATCGACAATTAAAATATCACTTAGTACAGGGTTAGCTTCGTTTCTTCCAAAAGTGTTTGTTTCTAAGTCCCATTCTAAAAGTGAATGAATGGTGCTCACATCAATGTTCACTAGTTCTTTCAAACGTTTTGCTGCACGTCCTGTAGGTGCACAGACTGCTATTTGATATTGAGGATAACATTCTCTAAACAGATAAATAATGGCTTGAATTATCGTCGTTTTGCCTGTTCCTGGACCTCCTGTAATAATGTTTTTGTCTTCATTAAAGAAATTAATAATCGCTTGTTTTTGTGAATTATCTAAAACAATGTTACTCGTAGTTTCATAAGCCTCTATTAATTCATCAAGCTCATATTCTAAAGGATCCACACTTACTTTTGGCATCGTTTTAAAATAGTCTGCACAAACCACTTCTGCTTCATATTGTGTATGGTGATATAGTCGTTCGTCTTCCATCACAACTTTTTTTGACTTTAGGACATTATCCAATATAATCTCAAACATCATCTCATCAAGACCCTTCTTAATGAGTGTGTTTTGCAGTGTTTCAAGTGTGGTATACGT
>JAAZEF010000105.1 GCA_012512455.1 Erysipelothrix sp. | reverse complement strand
TTCATCTAAATGGAAGCATTTTGTTTCAATTGTTATTTTTCAGATCAAATACAATGGGTCATTGTATTTGATCTGAAAAATAACACTAGCTACAGAGAACATAGAGATTTAGAACGCTAGATGGTATAATAAAAAGGCTTATCGAGGTATATCATAATAAAGACAAGTATTCTTAAAAAACAAGGAACAAAGTGTTATAATATTAAAAAGAGGTGATTATCATGCCAATATCTGATTTGTCCTTTTTATCAAGTGTTGCCTTTGAATGGATAATAGGGTTTGTTGTATTAACTGTTGGTATTCTTTTGTTTAAAAGAATAAAAAGAATTAATTTGTTTTTCAGGTTCATTTACAACTTAGTTATTGGAGTTGATCCAGGCAAACATGGAGAAAATATAAAATAAAAAAACAGTCTAATGGCTCTTTTGTTTAAAGAAGCCACCAGACTGTTTTTTTATCTACTCACACAAAGCTCTATATATTTATTTCCATTAGGAACAAACACACAATTCATATGATTATATATGGTTACAACTTTCTGAGTATCAATATTAGCATCCATTCTTTTAATTTTTGATGCCCCTATAGCGTCAATTACATTTTTGACTTCGTTTTTTAGCACCATAGTTACGTGTGACAGAGGTATTGGTGATTTTGGAGCAGCGGCCCAGGTAATCATTGCTGGAAGAACCGTAATATAAAAACTCAGCTTCCCCGCCACATATATTGATATTAAAATCCCTGATATTGAGTCGGGTTGTGTAACTTCGGAAGAATAGTTAAAAAGGTCTGATACATAGTGTTCTTGGTGCTCGGTAAGGTTTTCGTATTCTTTCGTGGTAGCATACGTTGGTGCCACAGATGAGGTTAATATAACTCCAAACATCAAAATAAACAGCAACATCTTTTTTATTTTTTTCAAAATAGATTCTCCTTTTTTTAGATTTAGGAAACATCAAATTAAATGAGTGTCCGAAGTTTGCTTCATACGAATTGATTACGAATAGCATTTAGCATTTTTAAAATGTCAGTTATTGTTATCATTATATGCGCTTTACTTATGTATAGTTCTCCTTTAAAAATGTCGTTTAATACTATTAACTCTGCGTCATTTACCACACGACAGAGAATGTCGTCAATTCCATTGCTTAAGTTCAGAACACCAGTGTAGATGTATAAGGATCCAAAATTATCAAAAGATATGCGTTCTTGAAACTTCTTTGGACTTGGTAAGGTAAGATCGTAAAATTCACTACCATTTACATGTTTTCCGCGTGCCACAACCTGGCCCAAAAGAACTCTATGTTTCGGAATTTTACCAATAAAACCGTATAATTCCGTTCCAGCGAAGTCTTCTTTTGTAACTGATACACGCTGCAATAGCTCAATTAATTGCGCGATGTGAATGTTTATTGTTTCATTAATTCTCAATTCTATTATCCTCTATACCCAAGACATTGAAAGAAGACAGGGGTACAAACGGAAAAATAGATACTAGACAAAGAATAACTTTCTTTAATAATTTTTTCATATACTACCTCCTATGTTCTTATGATACTACATTTAATTAAGAAACCAATGTATTACGTGTAATTTAATTATTTAAGTTAGAATCTAACCCATTTTGTTTCAATTACCAAAATCTATCTCATCATTGGTGAAATTGCTTAAAAAGACTATTGTTATAATCATCTGCCCCATCGACATTGGAGCTTCTAAAGACTGGTAAAGTAACTCCTAGACTGAGAGCTTCTTCTACAATAGCGACGCTCAGTGTCTCTACTATCAATATTCCCATTAAACTACTTAAAGGTCCTACTGGTGTATCTAAACCATCTAGATAAAAACCAGCATCACCTTTAGGTGTTTGGGTATCGAGTACTAAATCGACCACATCTTTTAATAACTGACCACTATGGTGTCGAGAAGTTACTTGACTTGAATGTTTTAGACTCGTGATACCTATTGTATAGATATTTCTTCTTTTAGCTTCCAAAGCTAAATCTAAAATGACACTATTTCTTCCCGAATTTGACACAATAATTAAGACATCATGATTATTAATAGGATATAAATCGAGTAATTGATTGCCATAACCTTCTAAACGTTCCATCATAGAACTTTTATTAGGAAACTCGTGTAACATTAAATCAGAGGCAAATAGACCTTTAACTTGAGCTAATCCTCCTGCCCTTGCATACATCTCTTCAGCAATCATATGTGAATGGCCACTACCAAAGACATATAAATTATGACCTTCTATTAATTGTTTCGCTATAATTTGGGCTGCCTGCTTTATCAGATCTGATTGTTCTGTTTTAAATTGATTTATGGATGATACAACAGTATCAAGATATTGATGAATTGATTTCATTAAGTTGCTCCTTTATGTGTCGGATTAAACGATGACCTTCATGGATTAAAAATGGACTACTCACTGCTTCATAGAACTCTTTGTGATATGACTTTTCATCACATAAATAAAGTAAATAATCATTACAATACCCTAAAATATAACAATCTAGTGACAAGGTCAGTTGACTACACACTTCAAGTGGTAAGGTCACAAAAGTTAAGGGACCTAATTTAATAATCGAATATTTTAGAGCTAATTCACTAGTTTCAAAATTGAAAATATCTTCTTTCATTTTAGTTTGTAGCGAAATTTCATAATCTAAATAATTTGTTTCAATATTTAGAGGTTTTGATACAGCTTGGTTTGCTTTGTCCATAATAATCTGTCCAAAGCGATCACATTCCTCAAAGCTTTGTGAGTGTCGTGTATAGCGTGTTGAGATATCACCTGCTGGTCCATTGATAAACATGACTGGTTTATCACTAAGCTTTCTAAATGAATGGACAAAATCAGCTGAAACTTCATTTATACTACTCCCTAAAATTGTTGGATGACAGGCTAAATGAATTAAAATAAAATGTTCATTCTCAAGTATTAGGACACGTTGTTCATAGTCTAATTCACTCTGATTACGATTAGAATAGAGATCTTCAATCTTAAATTCTTTAATCCACAGCTTTGGTGAAGACACAAGATTATCAAGGCAATAGTCAATAGCATCCAAAATCTTTTTTTCCATTAGTTCATCATATTGTCCAAAAGTTAATGATAGTCCATATAGTGGATGATAAGAATTATTGGTATCCAATAGACCATCAGGTCCATTGTGAGTATGAGTCGCAAACACATAGACAGGACTAACCTTCTGTCTAATTTGAGACACTAATCGTTCACTTACTCCTAAACAATCAATGCTTATAAATTTTATATCATTGATTTGAAGTAGACTAACAAACAACTCATCATGTTGTTGGTAGGCAGTTCTTATTTTATCATAACCTACTAATTGAAGTGGCATATCTAGCTTTATGGGACATTGACTAAAACTTACTGTCATGATTCTTTACGTCCAAAGAGTGGCTCATTGGCAATAGGAAACTCGACAAAGAATAGAGAGCCTTGTCCTTCTTCACTCATGACCCCAAATGGCAGTTCCATTCTCTCACAAATCGCCTTCGTAATCGCAAGACCTAATCCTGTGCCTTCTGAGGCTCTTTGATAGTTTTTATTTCCTTGATAATAGCGATCCCAAATAAGTTCAATATCTTCTTTCAAGATACCTTTACCATGGTCAATGACCTCTAGACGAACATAGCCTGTTTCATCAATGATTATAATCTTGATGATCACCTTGTTATCATCACCAACATTCTTGTAGGCATTCATGATGTAATTTTGAATGATTTGACGGGTCTTAATCTCATCAGCTAGAACAAGTGCTTTATTGACACCTTTATACACAAAGTGTACATCTTTAAGTGATGGGGATTGACTGTACGTATCAACAATTGACTTGGTGACTTTTACTAAATCAAATTCAGTTAAATTTAAACGTGTAGTGTCCGATTGAACTTGAGAGAGCGTCATCATGTCACTTAAGAGTTTGTTAAGACCTTCTACTTCATTGATAATGATGTTGAGATGTTCATCTCGTTTAATAGGATCATCTTTTGAGAAGTCTTGAATCATTTCCGTATAGGCAGAAATCATCGTCAATGGGGTACGGATATCATGGGAGATATTTGCTAGTAAATCAGAACGTAAATTGTCTGTTTTCTTTATTTCATTGGTCGCATAGTTGAGTGTATCGGCCAGATTATCAATCTCCGTATAACCACCGTGTGGGAAGTGAACATTCATATCACCTTGGGCTAGTTTATTGGCTTCATTACTCATGTCCGTAATCGGTTTAGAGAGTTGACGACTGACCACAAAAGCTACAATCATCGAAAGTACAAAGACAATAATGGAGACTAACTTGAATTGATCTTCTAAGACTGATACTGTGGAATCTACCAATTCATATGGTGTATTAATAAAGACATAGTATGGTTCATTTCTTATGGAAGTTACTTGACCATAAACTAATTGTGAACTCATTAATTCGTTAGGTTGTTGGGTAAAGTAATAGTTATTACTACTGGATTGTTTTGCGAGGTCGACATATTGACCAATGATAGGCACAGGATCATTGAGTGATTCAATAGTTGGTGCCACAAGATATTCTAAATAACACATTGTGCCCATGGAGTTGATATCTAGTTTAACCCTTAATTCATCATCAAATACATACACACATAGATTGTTGTTGCTGGCATGTTTAACTAAGCCATCATAGACGACTTCAAAATTAATCGTATTGTCACCACTACTGTTCATAAGTGAAGTGACATGACGACTGGTGGCTTCAACTTGTTTAAAGACCTGATTTTGATAATAGGAAGGTAACAAGGTGATTTGTAGCACATAGAGTAATATCAATAAGCCTGCCGCAAACAGTGCCATGTAG
>JAAZEF010000104.1 GCA_012512455.1 Erysipelothrix sp. | reverse complement strand
TAAACAGGTTTAATTAGTTTTTAGTACCACAAATAGTAAATACTAGATGCATTTGAATATTAAATAGTGAGAATAAAAGGTGAATTTTATGAACTAAGAATTTAGTGAAGAAGTATGAGTACTAAATTTATGGTTTTTTTGCAATTCCCATTCTTATAAGTTACAATTTAATTAGAAATGTTCTAGCATTGATTACTTGCAGTCAAATAAACCTTTAAAGTGAAAGGAAATACAATGAATCATATTGGAGAAGTAATAAATAGGTATCGAAATCAAGTAAAAATGAAGCGTGAAGATATGGCCAATGGAATATGCTCAGAGAAATATGTTTACTTAATTGAAAAGGGTGATCGTACACCATCTTCTGAGATATTAAAGGCTTTTAGTGAAAGACTTGGAGTGGACCTATTCGATTATTATGAATATCTTGATTGTGTAGATCCTCTATCAGTTAAGAAATATATCGAAGAATTTAGATTGTATCGGGCCAAACTTGATTCTGAACAATTAAAAGAATCAACACAAAAGGCGACTCAATTGCATGATTTTAATGAGCCTCCTTATTGTTTTGAGATAGAGATTAACGAGTTCTATTATGCTACTTACTTTAAAGAAGACTACTTGAAAACAATAGACCAAATTGAAACTTTTTTAGATAAGATTGAATCAAAATATTCTCGTAGTGAATATTTTGCGAATGCTTTAGTGCTATTATCTTCTTGTTATATTTTTATTGGTGATTTAGAAAGTTCTTATCAAGCATCGATGAGAGTGTCAGATCTTTTGGACAGTAAGTATAAAACTAGATATTATGAAATGACTTTGATGAATATTAGAATAAATATTATGACCGTATCTTATCATCTAAATAAATTTGATACTGTTCTTGAGCATGGTAGTGAAATCATACAGTATAAATTTCATACAAGCTCCCATGATCGGGTATATTATGCTTACTTTTACACCTCATTTGTTTATTATAAACTTAATAAAATTGATAATGCGGTTAATAATTTTAAGAAGGGAATATATCTTAGTTTAACGGAAGACTTAACGAACGATATTAAGTTTATTACGATGCAGGATGTCTTTATTGAGTTACTAAAAGACGAAAGACTGAATAAAGAGTTGGTTAAAGAATTTTCTGATAAATATAAAATCAAGCTTTAAATACAAGAATCAGATTTTAAGTTAATATCCTTTTATTAATATCATAGTAACAATTGTTACTTTAAAACGCTTACATATTAGTGATATAATGTAACCATCCTTGTCTAGTGCCCAATTTATTGGCTGTTTTTAATGACCAAAGCTAATAAGGAGTGCATGATGGAGTTGGGAGTGAACAAATGGACAATATTTACGAACTGATTAAGCCAGATGTTGGATTAACGGTAAAATTATTTGTTCATAGCGCTGATAAGATTGAAATACTGTTGGTCTTAAAAGGATCAATAGCTGTTCAGTTGCTGGAGAAATGGCCATCCTTAAAGAAAACGATTTTGTGTTATTAAATGGTTATGAGACCCATACTATTAATCGGGTGAGCGAAGATAATATTTGTTTTGCTCGCCAATTTGATTTGGTTGGAAGTCGTTCTTTTGAGAAATTATTTTCGTGTCTGAAGTTGTATGGTGCAAATATAGAAAATAAGATTGATAAAGAAGAAATACCTCATGTTGTAAAGTTAAAGGTAGCTATTAATCAAGATGGAACTCATCTAGATCTTTATTGGAAGATGCTGACTTCTATTAGCACTGCTGCTGATAATGACGAGAATGATAGTTATAATTGGAACTTTATAGATGACTTATTTGATTTTTTACGCGACGTAAATTTGGCTCAAGGATTTTGGGATAACATTATTTATAATAATGTATTAGATTATGAACCTGAAATCCATATTACTGAATGGCATGCTTCTGCTTTGAGTCGAAACTTAATTAATGTTGCAACTTATATTGATAAAAGCGTGTTAAACGCGTTGGGAGCAGTTGATTCTTTAGGATGACCAACTTAATGAAAGTAGAAATGGCTGAAATCTCACCATTTCATGGAGGATTTGGCTAAATAAACAATGATGGGTCTAAAAGTCAGTATATTTTGCAGATTGCTTGTTGACTAAGATGGGAACTGATATTATAGAGCGGGTCACAGATTATATAGTGATTTGATGAGTTTGCTATGAATGGTAAACGTCAGTTATAACTTAATCTTTAGATAGTTCATATAGCGAGAATATACTGTTACCAGTTCATGGAATACAGTTAAATACATTTGAGGGGGTTTATTGAAATTAATGACATGATAGGACTAGATTATTAATCAAGAAATTATCTTAACAAAAAGATAATACAAAACAAAGATTGGGATAGTAGGAAATCGATAATAATGATATTATATTGAATCGTATTATATCCCTATAAAAGAATTTAAAAATTGCATAGTAATGTTCGAAAGGAAAGAGGAGGCTTGTATGTTTAAGTCAAGTAAAAGAGCGATAGCAGTCATTGTCCTAGCAATGATACTACAATTAGTTTTACCTGCAGCTCAAAGCTCAGCGAAAGATCTGAAAGATGATCCACTTAGCGTTGAAGTTGAAGAAGTTGTAAATGAGTTAGTAGGAGAACAGGAAGAAGAACAAATTGATTATCCAGATGATGTTGAGGTTATAGAAGAGGAAGTTGAAATATCAGATGATGTTGAAACTGAAAATGATACAGAACTTCTAGCACCAGATGACTCTGAAGAGCTTAGTGATGGTACAGATGATTCACCTGCTAATGATAACCAAACTACAACGAATGAAAATTCATCTCTTGATGAATCTTTTGATGTTTTAGAAACTAATGAGGGACATGGTTTCATTGCACCACTTGCTGAGGTAAGTGAAAATGAAAATCTAGTGACTGGATTTTCATTGTCATATAGAGATAATGATGGTAATACAACGACTGTGACAGATGGAGCAGACCTGAGTGTTGTTCCTGAAGATATGAATGCAGTGGAGTTATCATACACACTTGTTAAACCTGATAATGTTGATATATCTGAAGGCGATACTTATACACTTGATTTGCCTGTAATCTTTGAAGAAGCTATAGATGCAACAAAGATACCAATCAAAGTGGGTGATACAGAAGTTGCGACTTATTCTATAATTGAAGGTCAGGTAATAATAACTTTTAATGAGCATGCGAATTCATTTGATGATACTGAAATGCATGTGAATATTTC
>JAAZEF010000103.1 GCA_012512455.1 Erysipelothrix sp. | reverse complement strand
GTCATAGGTTCTCTACCTGCCGCTCTAAACAACGAAGGTTTAGAAGTATCCGTCGTCCTTCCTCTATATTCGCAAATCATTAGAAAACATTTTGATGACTTAGAATTAGAAGGGGCCTTTAAGCTTAAATTAGGAATGTTTAATTCCAACGTCCGAATTTTTTCACAAATACATCAAGGTGTTAAATATTATTTCATCGAAAACTCTAAATACTTCGAAAGAGAAAATTTGTATGGTTATGATGATGATGGTGAACGCTTTAGTTTTTATTGTCACGCCATTTATCAGATGTGTTTAGCCCTCCAGTATTATCCAGATGTCATCCATAGTCATGACTGGCACACAGGAATGTTACCAGTCTTAGGCAAAATGTATTATGGTAATTACAAATATATTTCAGAAGCTAAACATATTTATACCATCCACAACATAGCCTACCAAGGTAATTTTGCTCACCCAATGCTCGAAAGTTGCTTAGACTTACCACATTATCTCTATGATAATGGAGCACTTCGTTTCAATGATGGTATTAGTTTCATGAAAGCAGGCATTGTCTATGCCGATAAAGTTACAACAGTCTCAGAAACATATGCTCAAGAAATCTTAACTTCACAGTATGGTGAACAACTTGAAGGTGTCTTAAGACTTCGAGAAAAGGATCTAGTAGGAATTGTTAATGGTATTGACATTGATGCAAATAACCCCAAAACAGATCCAGTCATTTATGAAAACTATGATCTCGACTCCTTAGAACTCAAGGTTAAAAACAAAATAGGCCTACAGAAACAATTAGGACTACGTGTAGCTCCCGATGTCTGTGTTATTGGAATGGTCACTCGCCTTGCTTGGCAAAAAGGAATCAATCTTGTCATTGAAAAGATGAAAGACATTATGGGACTAGATATCCAACTTGTTATATTAGGGACAGGCGAACCTTCTTATGAATATGATTTAGCACAAAGTGAAGAAGCTTATAAACGCCGACTTGTCTATTATGGCGCATACTCAGATGAAATTGCTCGTAAAATATATGCAGGGGCTGATTATTTCCTAATGCCTTCTCAATTTGAGCCTTGTGGAATTTCTCAATTGTTAGCGATGCGTTATGGAACAATTCCTATTGTAAGAGAAACCGGCGGTTTAAAAGAAACAGTACAACCTTACAACGAATACGAGGTGACTGGGACTGGTTTTAGTTTCCAATATTTCTCATCATCTGATATGTATCATGTCATTAGAATGGCTGTTAATGTTTACTATTTAGTCCATAATCACTATCAAGTACTACAAAAGAATGCCATGAAACAAGACAATTCATGGAAAATATCTGCCAAGAAATACAAAGAACTTTACATAACTCCTCATTGATTTAACTAAGCAATAGCACTCTTTAGTGTTATTGCTTATTTTTTCACAAAAACCACATTATCATTGTGAAAGGCTCTTACAAAGTGCTATAATATCCATGTTAGGAGGAATGATTCATGGCCAAAAAAACAGTCCGTGATTTAAATGTGACGGATAAGAAAGTTTTAGTTCGTGTAGATTTTAATGTTCCATTAAAAGATGGCGTGATTACTGATGATAATCGAATCAACGCAGCTTTACCGACTATTAATTATCTGCTTGAACATAAAGCAAAAGTGATCTTAATGTCCCACTTAGGTAAAGTGAACCATAAAGATCCACAACAAACAGAAAGTGATAAAGCGAAAAACAACATGGCACCTGTTGCTAAACGTTTAGGAGAGCTTGTTGATGCACCAGTTAGTTTTGTTGAAAAGACAAGAGGAACTGAATTAGAAAATGCAGTCGCATCACTCAATAGTGGCGAAATACTTGTGATACAAAACACTCGCTTCGAACCAGGAGAAAGTTCAAATGACCCTGATTTAGCTAAATATTGGGCTTCATTAGCTGATTTATTTGTATCAGATGCATTTGGTTCGGTACACCGTGCCCATGCTTCAACAGTAGGTGTTAGTGATTATTTAGAAAGTGCTGTCGGATTCCTAGTTGAAAAAGAAATTCAAAATCTAGGCGACGCTCTTGATAATCCAGAACGTCCATTTGTTGCTATATTAGGTGGCGCTAAAGTTTCAGATAAAATTGGTGTCATCGATAACCTGCTTGATAAAGCAGACAAAGTAATTATTGGTGGTGGAATGGCCTATACCTTTATGAAAGCTAAAGGTTACGAAGTAGGAACATCCCTTTTAGAAGAAGATAAGATTCAATTAGCACTTGATACGATGGAAAAAGGTAAAGATAAACTAATCCTTCCTGTCGACAATATGATTGCGGACGCTTTCGCAGAAGATGCTAATAAGAAAGTCGTATCATCCGATGCAATAGAAGCAGGCTGGATGGGACTCGACATTGGACCAAAAACTGTAGAGCTTTTCAAAAAAGAATTAGAAGGCGCAAAAACAGTAGTATGGAATGGGCCAATGGGCGTCTTTGAAATGGAACCATTTGCGACAGGTACTTTTGAAGTATGTAAAGCTATCTCAGAACTCGATGATGCAAAAACAATCATCGGAGGCGGAGACAGTGCAGCTGCAGCAATTCAATTAGGTTTCAAAGATAAATTTACCCACATTTCAACTGGAGGCGGTGCTTCCATGGAATACTTAGAAGGCAAAGTTTTACCAGGCATTGCCGCAATTGATGAAAAGGAGTAAACATGCGTAAACCTATTATTGTTGGTAATTGGAAAATGAATAAAACCAATGCCCAAACAAAAGAATTTATTGATGCAGTCGACTCAAAATTGCATGAACATGCTGATTTTGGCATCGCAACTCCCTATACAGCACTCCATACAGCAACATCTAACGCAAAAAACTTGTTAGTAGCTGCTCAAAACGTACACTTTGAGCCAAATGGAGCATATACCGGAGAAGTTTCTGTCGAAATGCTACAAGAACTAAATGTTCAATGGGTTATTTTAGGACATAGCGAACGTCGTCAATACTTTAATGAAACAGACGCTGACATTAACAAAAAAGCCAAAGTTTTATTAGAACAAGGTATCACACCTATTGTTTGTGTAGGAGAAACTCTAGAAGAGTTTGAAGCCAATCAAACAGAAGACGTTGTTCGTCGTCAAGTTAAA
This sequence comes from Erysipelothrix sp., assembly GCA_012512455.1. GTDB lineage: Bacteria > Bacillota_I > Bacilli_A > Erysipelotrichales > Erysipelotrichaceae > JAAZEC01. Next base: position 6,795 of record JAAZEF010000103.1, on the reverse strand, counting down.
GAATCACTTGCTGATTTAGATCCACAAAAAGCTCAAACATTAGTCGTTGCTTATGAACCAGTCTGGGCAATCGGAACTGGCAAATCAGCAACTCAAGAAATTGCACAAAACACTTGCGCAATTGTTAGAGATGAATTAAAAAATCTCTTTGGTACAGAAGTCTCTGAAGCTATCCGTATCCAATATGGTGGTTCAGTTAAAGGAAACAACATTGCTGAATACATGGCCGGAAAAGATATTGATGGTGCACTTGTAGGTGGAGCTTCCTTACAACCTGAATCATTTTTAGAATTAGTAGAAGCACTTAATAAATAAAAAAGCATAGAGGAGGAAAAATTATGCCAATTATTTTTGATGTATATGCACGTGAAGTTATCGATTCCCGTGGAAACCCAACTGTAGAAGTAGAAGTATTAACTGAATCTGGTGCGTTTGGACGTGCCATCGTTCCAAGTGGAGCATCTACTGGAGAACGTGAAGCACTTGAATTACGCGATGGAGATAAGAGCCGTTATGGTGGAAAAGGTGTCCAAAAAGCTGTAGAAAATGTAAATGAAATTATCGCAGAAGCAGTCGTCGGACTCGACGTTCGTGATCAAAACGAAATCGATCAACTTATGATTGATCTAGATGGCACTAAAGACAAATCTAAACTAGGAGCTAATGCTATTTTAGGTGTCTCACTTGCTGCAGCAATCGCAGCTGCTGATTTCTACGGAATGCCTCTTTATAAATATCTAGGTGGATTTAACGGTAAAGAATTACCTGTACCTATGATGAATGTTATCAATGGTGGATCACATGCTGACTCATCAGTTGATTTCCAAGAATATATGATTATGCCAGTAGGCGCTTCTTCAATCAAAGAAGCAATTCGTATGGGTGCTGAAGTATTCCATGCTCTTAAAGATGTATTGAAAGCTAAAGGACACGTTACAGCAGTTGGTGATGAAGGTGGTTTTGCACCTAACTTAGCTTCTAACGAAGAACCTTTAGAAGTCATTATTGAAGCTATTAAAAAAGCTGGATTTACTCCAGGCGAAGATATCGCATTAGCGATGGACGTTGCAGCTTCTGAATTCTATGAAGATGGTAACTATGTCTTAACTAAATCAGGTGGACAAGTATTGACTACTGATGAAATGGTTGATCTTCTTGCTAGCTTTACTGAGAAATATCCAATTGTTTCAATTGAAGATGGTTTAGCTGAAAACGACTGGGATGGCTGGAAGAAACTTACAGATCGTATCGGTGAAAAAGTTCAAATCGTTGGAGACGACCTCTTTGTAACTAACACAGAAATCTTACGTGAAGGTATCGAAAAAGGTGTAGCTAACTCAATCTTAATTAAAGTAAACCAAATTGGTACTTTAACAGAAACATTTGATGCTATGGAATTAGCGAAGAGAAATGGTTACACTTCAGTAATCTCACACCGTTCAGGTGAATCTGAAGATACAACTATCGCTGATATCGCTGTCGCATTCAATGCTGGACAAATTAAGACTGGTTCAATGAGCCGTACTGACCGCGTTGCTAAATACAACCAACTTCTTCGTATTGAAGATGAACTTGGTGATATCGCACGTTATTCAGGCGCAAAAACTTTCTTTAATATCAAGAAATAAAAATACACCTCACAAAAAGCAACAAATCATTCATCCGATTTGTTGCTTTTAATTTGAAAAAAACCAATTTTATCATCTATCATAAACTCATCAACCACCAGTTTATGACCACTACTGACCAAATCCTGATCTTCGATGTCACCATTGGTATAAAATACATCATTAATTCCTTCACGTCGTCCATAAATCAGTTGATCCAATTCTTGAAATCTCATAGAAACATCTTCAAAATCAAGAGCCACCAAGCCAAAATTCAACTGATATTTTTTAGTCGCTTTCTTAATCATTTTATTAACAACTGACAGTACTAAATCACTATCGACTTGAGATAAACCTACTAAATTAATACCCAGTAACCCATGTCGAAGCGCTCTACTTAAATCATGATTTTTCTTCAGTTTATCCGATTCTAAATATAATTGTTGTCCCATCAAGGTAGGGAAATAGTCAATCTTTTTATCATATTGAAACTCATAGCGATCAAGAAGCTGATTAATCACTTGTTTCAGCAAATCCTTTAATGCATCAACAAAGGCACTTTCATCGTCCATATTCAATATTTTAAGTCGAACTAAGTTAATTGAAGTCAATGACAATAGCCCACGGCCACTTAAAGTAGTATCATTCTCTTGATGAACATCTTGTCTAATTTTAATACCATTAGGTAAATAGGAAGCCTTCTCTTTGTTGACGTTTTGAAACATTACAACATCACTAACATTTGCTAGATCGAGTGCCAATGTCAACAAATCATAATTCAAGTCTTCAAATTCCAAATTAATACCATCTTGACACTTGAATATTATATAAGGATATTCAGGATTTTCGCTCATGGCCAATAATAATTGCTTAGCGACCAAACGGCCTTCCTTAGATGTTGAAAGACCAATATTTAGAGATAGATCTAACTTGTCTTTTTGTCGATGTCTTTGTAGAAACTGTGACAACATACTAAATATCTCTGTCTCCAAATATTTAAGACTTTGTTCATAAATAGCACTTAAAGCATCCACATTATCTTCATTAAAATACTTCTCAAAAGCACTCAAATCAACATCGATAGAATTAAGTTTAGAGACCTGTTTCTTACAAGCTTCAAAACGAGGCAAAGATTGATTGACAACAGCCTGATAGTCATCCAATAATTGAATAAAACAACGCTTAAAACTAGCCAAAACACCAACCACTAAGCCTTCATCAAAATCATCTATTGCTTGTTGGCCATGATGTTCTTTTTGAAGCAGTTCAATCACCAGACTTATCTGATTTAAAGCAGAACTAAAATCAGTTACTTTATCATCAATCAGCTTATCAAGTGGAACAACAAAAGAACTTGTGGTTGCTAAAGGATAAAGAGGTAGATGATGAATATGGATAAAGCCATCATCATGAAGTGAGACTGCCTGAGCATCTACTAAATAGGCTCTCGCAAACTGTCGAGATATAACAGAACCAAAGTCAACTAGCATTTGTGAGGGATTATCATGATCATCTTCATTGAACGATAGATTTTCAATCGCTTTAAGAAACTTATGTTGAGATGACATAAAGACCTTACGTGATTCACTACGACGAAGACGATAACTTGCGAAAGATTCATAAACATCTTCATAGCCTAGTTTCAATAATTGCTTTTCAATGGTATCTTGAATTTCTTCAATCGAAAGCGAAGATTGTGTTAAAGAAATTGTAGCCAATTGATCAATCACGTGTTGATAAACCAAGAAGGAGTCTTGGTCGCTGTAATTACTGTCGTTTAATGAGTCAAATCCTTTCTTAATCGCAATCGCTATTTTTTCAGGATGAAAGTCTGTCCGTTTATGGTCACGGGCGATAATTGTTATAGATTGCAATGAAGGAACAATGTTTACTTTATTTTCCATAAAATCCCCCTTTATGAACAAATTATATCATTATCTTAACAATAACCATATCAATCAATATGTCAAATTTACCTTATTTATGTTACTATTGAGTAAATGAGGTGACAATATGATTGTAGTTCGACTCGATCGAATGATGGCAGAAAGGAAAATGACCTTAAGAAAACTATCTCAAGAGGTAGGTATCTCTGAAGTAAATCTTTCAAAACTTAAAAATGGAAAAGTGAAATCAATACGATTTGACACCTTAAATAGACTATGTAAGGTATTAAACTGTAATCCAAAAGATTTATTAGAATTCCGCTGGGATGAAGAAGACATTGAAGGATAGGTAGGGAAATGAGCACAAAAATAGAAGTTAAATCTTGTGTCAACGGAGAAATCATGACACTACAACAAGTTAAAGATCCAGTATTTGCCCAAAGATTAGCCGGAGATGGAACCGCAATTTCGCCCAAACACCATGAGTTTGTGGCTCCTATTGAAGGCGAACTCAAAATGTTATTTAATGGACTCCATGCTTTTGTGATAGAAAATACTTCAGGAGTCTACATCTTAGTACATATAGGTACCAATACCTTAGCCTTAGGTGGCAAAGGATTTATGGCTCATAAGAAACAAGGAGATCATGTCCAAATTGGAGATCTAATTGTATCTGTAGATGAAGAAATGATGAAAGATCCAACCATAGACTATACTACCGTTATTTTAGTGATGAACAACAGTCAATTCAAGATGTTAGAAAAAACCAAACCATCACTTACCAAAGCAGGTGAAACGACCGTTTTAGAGATCACAGTGTAAGTTGTTGTTATTCATCACTGTTAATGTTAAAATACAAAAGAGAAAAAGGAGTGTCAAGTCATGATATTAGACATTTTATTAATCATAAACGCCGCCATAGTAATTATTCTTGCTTTACTACAAAGTGGCCAATCAGAAGGATTAAGTAGTGCCTTTACAGGTAGTGGGGGACTTAACCTATTCGCAAACACAAAAGAAAGAGGCGCTGAAAAAATAATCCCAACGATTACCCTTATTTCAGGCATTACTTTTCTTGTGTTAGCAGTTTTAGTGAGAATCATCTAATTGGCCATTAGGCCTTTTTTTATACATGATAGAACAATATAAAGAACAAATACTAACTTCAATTCAAAAAGAACAACCCCACACTGTAGACTTTTGGATTGAACATCTTCAGATAACTCCTCAACAAGAACCCCAATTCTTAGAAGCAATAAATCAATTAATAGAAGATTATGAACTAGCCTACAGTAAAAAGAAAAAACTTATGTTGGCTAATGAATTAGGTTATATCAAAGGAAAACTTGACGTCACCGGTAAAGATTTTGGTTTTGTTGATGTTCAAGAGTTTTCAGTCTATGTTAAATCAAAAAACTTTAACGAAGCCATGGACAAAGACGATGTGGTAGCTCACTATTGGAAAACAGAAGATGGGCGTTTTGAAGGTGAAATCATCAAAGTCATAAAACACAACAGTACCTTTGTCATCGGAACGATAGTCTATACCAATCAAAAATTTCTTTTTCAATCTTACGATAAAAACATCACTCAACCCATAGAGTTCATCAACCCTAAAAACTATGAATTAAAGGATCAATTACGAGTCATCGGTGACATCGTAGAATATGGAGATCCACTTCAAGTATCCATCTCATCGATCATTGGTCTAACTAAAGATCCAGGGGTCGATATCTTAACAATTCTACATCAATATGAAATTAAACTTCCCTTTAGTGATGAAACATTAGAAGAAGTAAAAGATATTCCTCAAGAAATAAACATAGAAGACTTCCCTAACAGAAGAAATCTAACAAACGATTTAATTTTCACTATCGATGGTGATGATACCAAAGATATTGACGATGCGATAAGCATTAAGAAAACAGATCAAGGTTATCAATTAGGAGTCCATATTGCGGATGTGTCACATTATGTGACACCAAGAAGTGCACTAGACGATGATGCCAGTGAACGTTCTACTTCTGTCTATGTCGTTGATCGCGTTGTTCCTATGTTACCTAAGGAATTATCAAATGGAATATGTTCATTAAATCCAAAGGTTAATCGACTAGCAATGTCAGTCCATGTTCAATTAGATGAATATGGATCGATTACCGAATACGAGTTTTTTGAATCAGTTATTCAGTCTAAACAACAATTGACCTATCGTGAAGTCAATAGATTTCTCAAAGACAACCATGCTGAAGTGGCTATTGATGATAACCTTAAACCTTCACTATTACTGATGGAAACTTTGTCAGATCTACTTCACATTCAAAGAGAAGCCTTAGGTTCCACTGATTTTGATACCTCTGAATCTTCCTTTGTGGTCGATGAACATGGTAAAGTATTGGACATCTATGAAGCAGAAAGAGGTCGTGGTGAACTCATCATCGAAGACTTTATGATTACAGCGAATCATTGTGCTGCCAACTTCTTTGATATCCATGAACTTCCGACTTTATATCGAGTACATGAGAGACCTAGCCAAAAGAAAATGACCGCATTATCCGCCATTTTACGTATTATGGGTTATCGAATGAAAGGATCCTTAGAGTCAGTTAAACCTGCAGAGATCCAAAGAGTTCTTTATTACTTCCGTAATGAACCAAACTACAACATGGTCTCACAATTAGTATTACGTTCGATGATGAAAGCCAAATATCATCCAGTCAATTTAGGACACTTTGGTTTAGGTTTGAAACAATATCTACATTTCACTTCACCGATAAGAAGATATCCAGATTTAGTGGTTCATCGTTTGATGAAGAAGTACAACTTCAATCAACAAATTGATACCCAAACTATCAAAAAAGACGAAGAAGCCTTAGTCGATGTTGCTTTATGGACATCCGATCGTGAGCGCAATGCTGTGGATGCTGAGCGTCAGGTTGAAAAGATGAAAAAGGCCGAGTTTATGGAACAGTTTATTGGTGAACACTTCGAAGGTATGATTAGTGGAGTGACAGGCTTTGGGATGTTTGTTCAACTTGCTAATACCTGTGAAGGATTAGTTCATATTAAAACAATGCCTGAATACTATATCTATGATGAACAGAAAATGATGTTAATTGGACGAGATTCAGGGACTACTTTTCAATTAGGACAGACAGTGACGATCAAAGTGACTGGTGTGGATATGGTTGATTTTGAAGTGAGTTTTGAAATCGTGTTACCAAAATAACATAAGAAAAAGAAAAAGATAGATTAGAAACAATAATGGATTCGAAAATCACGTGCTTAATTTGATAGAATATTTG
>JAAZEF010000102.1 GCA_012512455.1 Erysipelothrix sp. | reverse complement strand
CTGTATCCTTATAGTCAATATATGAAACTTTGTTTTTAGTAAAGTAACATACTTTTCTTCTTGTATTACGTTGTTTTCTAAATGACATACGTGAATTTTCCTTTCTTAATTAGAAGGGTAAATCATCACTTGCAATGTCTAAAATAGGTTCTTCATCGAAGTCATCACTAGGGGCTTGTTGATATTGGTCATAGTCATTGTTTGAACTTTGATCATAATAGCCACTTTGTTGTTGAGTCTGACGTTGAGAACGAGATTCTAAGAACTCGACTCTTTCGACCACGACTTCAGTCACATAAACGCGACGACCTTCATTATTTTCATAATTTCTTGTTTGAATTCTACCTTCGACACCGATCAGTGATCCTTTACCTAAATATTGTGCCATCAAATCAGCAGTCTGATTCCATGCGACACAGTTGATAAAGTCTGCCTCTGGTTGACCTGGTTGTTGCTTTCCAATACGATTAATCGCAATAGTAAAGTTAACAACAGATGCCCCATTAGGCGTCTTTCTGACCTCTAAATCTTTAGTCAGACGACCGATTAAAATTGTTTTATTCATGCGTTTTCTCTCCTAATCTAGAGATACAATCATGTGACGAACAATGTCACGATTGATGAGTGCCAAACGTTTGAATTCATCAATAGCTTTTGAATCTGATGTAAATGTTACGACAAGATAATAACCTTTTTTCATATGGTTAATCTCATACGCAAAATCTCGTAAACCCCACTCATCAACTTTGTCAATAGTTGCTCCATTGTCAGTTAATACAGCGTGCATTCTCTCGATGAGGGCTGTTCTAGCTTCTTCATCAAGGTTTGCGTTTACGATGTACATGAGTTCATATTTTTTCATATGTACACCTCCTTCTGGTCTAGCGGCTCTTTCGAGCAAGGAATGAATAGTGATTATTCACTCGCCATAAAAGTTTAACATAACACAAGGTCTTTGTCTATCATAATTGCTCTCTCTACATCTATTATACACACTAAAATCAATGTTTCCTTAATAAAATAAGTAAATACTTAATTATCATCTAAAACCAAATATCTCTTAAAGTCTTTTGGTATGATTACAAGTGGCAAAACAAAATTACATGCGATGATGACTAGTAATGTTATACCCGCTGAAAGCCAATATACATCTCTAAAACTCAGTCCGGTTAGAATTATAACAAACATATACACACGGAAATATAGACGTTGCATCGTGTAAACTAGAAAGTATAATGGTTTGAAAAGTTGAGATTTTTGATCTATCTCATGTACAATTTCATCACTTTTGAATTTAATGTTATCTTTTCTTGAATTCCTAATTAAGTTCCAATAAAATTTGAGTTTCACCATTTCAATTTACTCCTTTTAATATATTCTATATATATATACTAAAAGTCAAAAAAGTTCAAAGTGAATGAGAAATCACTTTGAACTCTTAGCTTATAAAATAACATCCTCGTATTTAACTGGTCCTATTTGATAATCCAATATCAAAGAGCGACCCTTTTCACCATCGATAAGACGCTTCGCTTCACACATGGCACTTTCAGCTATCTTAAAGAAGTTTTGATGGACGGTCTTAATACGATAGTCCACATAACCTAAAAGCTTAATACCATCATAGCCACAAACAGGCTTAAAGACCTGTAAGTCATCTAAGGCACTAACTGCCCCGATAGCCATCAAATCAGAAGCACAGACAACCACATCGGTCTGTTGTCCATGTTCCATGACGATCTCTTTCGCAAGTTTCTCACTAAACTCCGCATAGTGATAGGAAAGTTCAACATTAAGTTCATTACAAACTTCTTTAACTCCCTGAAGTCTTAAGTCTGTGACATAGCCATCATGACGACCTGCTAGATATAGAAGTTTTTTAACAGGTGTTTTATTCTCTAATATCATTGCTTTGGCGATATCATATTGGGCTTGACGATGATTAACCATTAAATAAGAAGTTTTTTCTCCACTAATAGGAACATCAATTAAGATCATCTTAAATATTTGCTCATCAATGATTTCCTTAAATCTTTTTTCTTCTTTATGTAAACCATACATGATAATGGTTTGAATTCTTTGTGACCTAAAATGTTGGATAATCTCATTTTTATTCATTTTCTCAAAGACACTAGAGAAAACAGTAATGACTTCTAGTCCTAATTGTTGGGCTTGATGAAATGATCCAAACAAATACTGCATGTTAATTTCATCGATCGCTTGTCTTTCAAGGTTGATAAAAATAACAACACCGATTCTTTTTTCATTCTTAGAAGAAAGAGCAGACGCTATCGCATTGGGTACATAGTTTAATTCCGCTGCAGCATGAAGTACTTTGTCACGAGTCTTTTCACTAATGTTACGATAATTATTAAGAACCTTAGAAACGGTCGATGTAGATACACCAGCCAGTTTAGCGACATCATTAATACTTGCCATGACATTTCCTCCTTTATTTTACTTTACAATAATGACGGATGAATACCCTTCAATCAAGAGGCCATCATCAATTTTTTGTACTATTCCATTCACTACTTCAATTTTTGAATACTCAATATCTATTTCAATACTATTTTCATCAAGATGATGAATAACTATCACATCACCATGATCCATCGCATACACAGAAGGGCCATAGTCTAAGACACTTATCTCACCACGAGAGATATCTTCATAAGAATTTCTAACCTTTAAGACTTTTTTATAATGATTTAATAATGAATCCTTATCCTTGAGAGCTAGTTCAACTGACGTAGGTTGTTCTATTTCATAATCGGCCTCTTTAGGTGGATTAGCCAACTCTTCATCAAAAGACCACACCATCGGTAAACGTTTATTCTCATCTCTACCACTACCCTTCATAGAAATTTCTTCACCATAATAGATAAAGACATTACCAGGCATCAATAGATACATAGAAGCAACTTGCTTTTGTTTATCTAAGTTTTGACTCAAATAACCCGCAGAACGATCATTATCATGATTCGATAAGAATACGGCATTTAAACTTTGAGGATTAGCTTCTTTAATTTGGTCTTCATATTTAGAAACATAGTTCGCTAAATCAATGCCATTACCTGTATTAACACTTTTCACGATTTGTCCACTCACTTGTGACAAAGAAAAGTTAAAGAAACTATCAATCTGACTCTCATACATTTGGGTCACAATCGAATCCGCAGTCCACGCTTCACCCACAAGATAAGCCTTTGGGTTTATAGATTTGACAGTTTCATTAAGCCAACTGAGAAACTCAATGTTTTCATTAACATTCTCACGATAAAAATGTGTCGTCGCATCAAGGCGAAAACCTTTGACCCCTTTATCTAACCAAAAGGTAACAATGTCCACAATTTCATCACGCAAAGCTTCACTCTCTAAATTAAGGTCTGGCATTTGATCCCAAAAAACAGCCTCATAATATAAATCGTTTGTAAGCTGGTAAAATCCTGGCTCACTTTCATCACTAAAATGATAGTACTCACATTCAATGGTCACATCACAAGTGTCATTCATTTGAGCAGACACTGCTTTTTGAAACCAAGGATGTTTAGAAGAAGAATGATTGAGCACTAAATCTAAGATAAGATCCATATCTCTCTTATTCATCTCAGATACTAAATCATCAAAGTCTTCCATGGTGCCATAAGCCTCATCGATAGCCTTATAATCAGTAACATCATATTTATGATAAGTAGGAGAAGGGCTAATGGGCATTAACCAAAGTCCAGTAGCACCCAAATCCCTAATATAGTCTAGTTTTTCATTTACACCATTAAGGTCACCCATGCCATCATTATCACTATCGTAAAATGATCCCACATAGATTTCATAATAGACAGAATTTACTTCTGGTGTGACTTGGCTTTGACAACCTACCAGTAACAAAAGAACAAGAAAACTTAAAAACTTCTTCATCATCCTTTAACTGAGCCACCTGTCACTCCACCGACATAATATTTCTGCATGTAAATAAATAATAACGTAATCGGAATTGCGATAATAACAGCCCCAGCACAGAATTGAGTGAAATACCGTGAGATATTCTCTCTTTCTAGCATCTGATAAAGTCCTAAGGCAACGGTATAGTTTTGATAACTATCCCGCATGATAACCGAGACGAAAATGAAATCAACCCATGGCGCAATGAATGTTGTAAGGATTGTATAAATAATAGTAGGTTTCGATAAAGGTAGGGTAATCTTCCAAAAAATATCATTCTTAGACGCTCCATCAATCATTGCCGCTTCATCAATCGCATAAGGAATGGTATCAAAGAAGCCTTTGGAGATGTAATAACTCATCGCCGCTCCTCCAGAATACACCAGTATTAATGCGTATAAAGATTGAGCTAAACCCATGGCCTTAATAATATGATAGATAGCTGTCATGGACATGAAACCTGGAAACATCCCAAGAATCAAGACCACATTCATCATCGGTACTCGTATCTTAAATCGTAAACGAGAAAAGGCATAGGAGGTTAATAGAATAATAATGGTAGATAATATACAAGATATGATAGCTACAAACAATGTGTTCATAAACCATCGCGGGAAATTAAAGAGTCCAGTTTCAGTAAATAATTTTATATAGTTATCAAGAGTCCAAATCTTAGGAATAATGTAGTTAGTGGTCGCGCCACCCTCACCCCTAAAGGATTGCATAATGAGCCATACGATAGGTAGTAACCAGATGGTACCCATTACCGCAAGGAATGAATGACCAAAGATTGAACCAATACGACGTCTTAATTTGATACTGCCTTGTTTCTTTGTCATCTCATCCAAACTCCCTTTCACTAGACATTACTTTTCTAAACACAACCAACGATAAGGTTGCGGTTATGACGAAGATGATAATCCCAATAACTGATGCTAGGGAATAATCTTTTTGATTGACTGTTAGTTTATAAAGCCAGGTTACCAATAAATCGGTCTTCCCTGCTTGGTGATATTCAAGTGTTAATGGTCCACCACCTGTTAATAAGAAGATGACATTAAAGTTGTTAATGTTACCCACAAATTGGGTGATTAAATATGGAGCGGTGACACTGAGCATATAGGGTAGTGTTATCTTTTTGAATTTAATCCATGGGGTCGCACCATCAATATCCGCTGATTCATACATGTCCTGAGGAATGTTCATCAAGATACCTGATGTAATGAGCATGGAATAAGGAATACCGACCCAACAGTTAATAATAATGACTGTGATTTTAGCCAACGTTGGATCACTTAAGAAACGAATAGGGGTATTGAGTAGTCCACTATTCATTAAAAAGACGTTAAGACTTCCTTGGTCAGCTAATAAGTTTCTCATAAGAAGTAAGCTTACAAACTGTGGTACCGCAATGGTAATAATGAAAATGGTACGCCAAAATTTCTTAATTTTAATACCCTTAGCATTAATAAGCATCGCAAGTAACATGCCTAGGACATAGTTTAAGAATGTCGCAAAGAATGCCCACACAAATGTCCATTTTAATATCTCAAAGAAAGTGTATGAGATATTACCTTGACCTGATAGAACTTTAATAAAGTTTGTCAGACCTACCCAAGTAAATAGATTACCAGGAGGTTGATGATATTGGTCAAAGTTGGTGAAAGCAATTAAAATCATAAAGACCAGAGGTAATATCGTGAACGCAAACGTTAAGATTGTAGGTAGTGTTAAGACACTAATATGAAACTTTTCGTTTAACAGTGCTCCAATATCGTCTCTAAAACTTGGTAGTTTTTGATTGTTTTCGACCATTTTTTGATTCTCTATCGCATTAAAGACACTTAAGAAGTAAATACCAATTAATGCCAGAATGATAAAAATAGCCAAGACACCAAATAAAAGAAATAACATGGAGTTATCTCCTTGGGTGTAAATATAGATTCCTCGACCTTCATCAAAAACTTGTCCCTGTGTCTGAGTCCCTAGATGTCTAAGTCCTGCAATTCTTGAAAACCCACTATTGAATAGATAGGCCAAAATCATTATTTGAAGCCCTAAATACGTAATACCACGTACAAATTGCTTTCTAAATAGTGATCCGGCACCCATAATCACATAGGAGGTTTTAGTGATCCAATCCCCTTGAATGAATCCTTTGACAAAGGTGGAGACTTTTTCTTTTAGTTTATCCATTGTCAGCTCCTTCTTAGTAAAATTGGGGAGCAATTGCTCCCCAACTTGAAATTCTCAATTGTAGATTTTATTGTTGGATTTGTTCAACCATTGAATCTAGTAGACCTTGGATGTCAGCAGCTGTTCCGTTTTCGATTTCAGTACCGAAAGCTTCAGCAGGACTCCAGTATGTTCCCACAACGTCTTTTTGACTATGTGCATGAATACCTTGTTGAGCTAATGCGCTTAGAGCGACGTCTTCTTTAACTGCGTCACTGTCAGCAACGGCTAAGTTTGAAGGTCCAAGTTTACGTTGTTCAAAACGTTTTAATTGGCTTGCTTCATTGCTTAGGAATTCAGCAAGAGCCATTGCTTGTTCTGGATGTTTAGTAACAGTGTTAACACCATATACTTTATAACCAGCAAAGCTAGCTAATTGAACATCTTCACCATCAAGGTTAAATGTAGGAAGTTTAGTTGCGGCATAACCTTCTCCAAAGTTTTCTGAGATTAGGTCAGCTTTCCAAGTACCGGATACTGCAGCGACGATAGAACCATCAGCAATACCAGCATCTAGAATTTCGTCAGCACCTGTAATAAAGGCAGGTGAAGCAGCAAATTCTTTTAGATATTCTCCAACTTGAACACCACGTTCGTTGTTCCAGTCAAGAACTTGTTTACCATCTGCACCTAATTCTAAAGTACCACCGGCACCTAAGAAGAATGATGAAATATACCAACCATTGGACAGGTCGAAGTAAACTTTTTTGCCTTCAGCTTCAGCTTTAGCAACTACACCCTCAAGAGTTTCTGCATCTTCTGCAGTAATAACTTCTGAGTTGTGATATAAGAAGTAACCATTGTCAGCTGTGAATGGATATCCATACATCTTGCCATCTAATGTGACAGCGTCAATTGAACCTTCCATATTAGCTGCTGTAATAGCATCTTTATTCAATGTGATTTCATATAGTGCACCAGCATCTACTAAATCACGGATTTGGTCATTCGCAAATGCGAATACGTCAGCTGATGCATCTAAGTCACCTAAGACTGTATCTTTCGCATCTGGCTCACCCACAACACCTAAAGTAATATTGTAAGTATTGTCAGGATCTGTAGCTTTGAAGTCTTCAACTAACTCAGCAAGTAATGCTTGGTCATCTTGTGAACCCCAAAGTGTTAGGTCGTATGTTTCACCGCCTGTTGTTACATTGCCATTGTTATTTCCATTACCATTGTTGTCGCCATTATTGTTGTTAGTGGTTCCACATGCAACTAATGCGATCGCAATAAGAAGGATAACTAAGGCTTTGAATGTTTTCTTTAACATAAAAAATTCCCTCCTGTTTTTTACGAAATCCTTTTCGTAATTTCATTATAATGGACAATTCAAAATTTGTAAAGCAAAATGTATGCGATTTCAAAAAACGTTTTCTTAAAATGAGAATTTATAGATTTAAATTAGACAATAAATCTAAAAAATGAACCCCATCTTCTATTTGTTTAAAATGTTCAATCAAATAATTAGATAACGTAACACTCGTCAAATACGTTAAATCATCCACCTTGGATATTAAATATTCCTTTGCCACAATTAAATCTTCCAACGCTATCTCATCACTAAGTTCCTTATGAATCAATTCTAAAAAAACTTGTTGATATTCTTGTTCAAAAGAATTTTCATGTAAATAATAACAATCTATAAAATCTTGAAATCTTCCACTACGATAATAACCCCATAATAAATTAAACAATACCGACTCATTATCATATCCTTCATTTAACAACTCTTCATTTAAAAGATTCGCCAACTCATAGTCACCCTTTAATAAATAAGTTTGAGCCAATTTAACTTTCTTTTCCATAACCATAGATGGAGTAATGTGTTCATGACTAACCAATGATTGATAACGCTCACTAGCTTGTTGATAATTACCCTCTCTCGCATCCAAATACGCATAATGACCATGGACCTTAAAGAGTCTAATCATATTTTGTGTTTGTAAAAAGAGCACTTCAGCCTGTTGACTATGTGAAAGAGAAAAACTAATATTATGAATCTTCTCATAATATAAAGATATCTCATAATGAATAAGACCCAACACATTAGGATCTTCACTTAAGGTCAGTGCCCTTTGATACCATTCTAAATCATTCTCTACTTTGCCTTTAATTAACCAATAATAGACTCTTAAGTTCTTATCTTTAGGTTCTAAGAATAAGAAAAGAGGTTTAGTATTATGTAACACTAAATCCAATGTTTCGATAACTAATTGTTTCTCTGTAAGTATTTGTTGACTATGATAGTTTAGAATTTTCTTATCTAAAAGACACTGCTCTCTAATGTCTTCATGATAGAAAAGATTAGCCTCTAATAGTTTGTCTAATCTTTTATTCTCTATCTCTATTTCTTTATCAATTTGTTTTATAAGTTCCATATTAAATTGATTTTATCATATATTATTCTAAGAAGACCTTTTGTGCTCTACAAAAAGTGAAATAAGCACAAAGCAAATCATAAACAGAACCAACACACCTAGATGCGACCAGTAACTACCAAAGTCATTGTTTCCCATTCTTAGCGCATTATCCACATACCAATAACTAGGAAATACTTTAGACAACTTAATGACTCCACTCGCAATGAGTTCACGTGGCACAAAGACACCCGTGATAAATGATGACCCTAAACCGAACACTGTCGCAATCATACTAATGGTATCCTTATGATAAAACATTGTCGTGACCATATACGCAAAAGCACTCATGGTCAGAGTAAACACAAACGCATTAAACCCGTGAGGTAAACCATAACTCAACATCCCCTGGGGTTCTAAGATGAAACACACAATCATGTATAGTGCCCAAGTGACCAATGATACCATTAAGTTACCTGATAACAATTGGAAGGTATAAGTTGTGGATGGCATAGGAGAAATCTGTTGGCGTCTTTGAATATGTAAATTCTTATAGGACGATAAGATTAAACCAACTGCCAAAATAATCTGAGTAATTAATGGATAGTTCAATAATACAAAATAGTGGGCTGTTTTATTCATTAAGAAGGCTTCATCTTCTTGAAGCTCTTGAAAAGTCACACTCACTTCTTGATCTAAAACATCACTTACTTGATTCATCATGTTCTCATCTAATGATTCATTGACCAATAAATAGGATTGGGTAGTATTTAGAAACTGAATCACTAAACTTTCCACAAAACCACCAGACATATCACCCGTTGTCTTTAGGGTCAGTTGAGGACTATTATCTGATACAAAATCATCGGTAAATCCTTTGGGAATAATAATATAAGCATGAATCTCTCGATGAAATAAAGCATCATCTAAAGTAGCTTCATCTACCTCTACAATATTGGTCTTTTCATCAAGATAATCCACAAGATGATTAGTTAATACTGAACTATCTTGATTATTTAAATAGAGATAAGGGACATCTAAAGCACCTGATGTCGTGCTTGGTGCTGATTGAATCGCTAAGATAACTACCACAATATAAATGATCGAATATAGACTCAATGTTTTAATGTGATGTCTAAGGAGTTTAAACACATTTTTAAAGACTGTCATAAGTTTTCCTCCTAGTTAAAAAGATACTGATACTAATCATGACGATGGTTAGTATACCTAAGTTGAATAGTGATTGAACATATAGATTGAGATCATCATAGTAATAGAGACTTTGTAAGCCTTGAGATATTTGAGCAATCGGATTAATGGTCGCTAAGAAAGGCACATGACGTCTAACTAAGAGATCTAATCCTGAATACATCATCCCTGCCAAGGCAGACATGGCCATACTTAAGCCAATACTGATACCGATCTTGGCATCAAAACTGCCCTTACTACTAGCTCCTATGATGAAACCAAAGGAGACACCAGTTATTGATCCTAATAGACATAGCAAGATAATATATGCTATATGGTCACCAAATTCAACTTGTAAGACAAACATTAAGAAGGCTAAGAGAATTAACATCGAAATAAAATGTAAGATCACACTAGCAATCAATCCCGATAAAATCAATTTCGACTTAGAAACAGGGGAGACTTGTACTCTCATGCCTTTGACACTTTGATTGGCTTCATTTTGATTCATGACCTTAAGTCCCCACAGGGCACCATACATAGCTTGCATTCCTATTAAAGAGTAGAAATAAATAGTACTAAAATTAGTATTCTCTGATGAGTTCTCTTCAAAATATTCTACATCATTGTTCATAGTCGCTATTAACTCATCAATATCAATACTTGGATTCATTTGAATGATTGAACTAAATATCTGAGTATTTTGATGAAAGGCTTCAATCGTCGATTTTACCACCGACTGAGAGATTGAAGGATCCTTAATCGTCATAGGATAAGTGTCATCACTCACATCAATTAGGGCAACCACTTCATCATTTTCTAATAAAGATAAGGCTTGTTCATTAGAATCAGTTGATACTACTTTATATAAATAGCCTTCATCTGTCTCTATTTCTCTCATAACCTCATCAAATAGTTCATAGTTTTCTGATGTATCCGAATTTAGATAAGCAATAGGGATAGTCTCTAAAGGTGTTCCTCCCGTAAGATTACCTAGTGCTAATTGGAAAAAGATAGCGAGTATGAGGGGAAAAAGAAAACTCCAAAATAAG
This sequence comes from Erysipelothrix sp., assembly GCA_012512455.1. Lineage (GTDB taxonomy): Bacteria > Bacillota_I > Bacilli_A > Erysipelotrichales > Erysipelotrichaceae > JAAZEC01. Next base: position 584 of record JAAZEF010000102.1, on the reverse strand, counting down.
GATTGTTTATCCTTTATGAATAGTTTTAATTGAGATAATATCATTAATCATCCCTCAATTCTTTTTTAGTCAGCGCTAAAAAGACATCATTTAATGTGGGACGCACAGAATAAATAGATTCATATTGGATATTGTGTTGTTTAGTTAGTGCGATAAGATTTTCTAAATTCAAAACCGATTTAGTAAACGATATTTCAACTGATTTACTATTCTTATCGTGTTTAAAGTAATGAGGTAATTGCGTCAAAGCATCAATAAACTCTTGATTAAAATCATCTGAAATCAGAGTAATTTTCTCATCAATATCAATGATATTTAATAAATCATCTTTAGTGCCTTGGGCAATGTTTTGACCATCGTCAATAATAACTATATCATCACAAAGTTGTTCAACCTCTTCCATATAGTGTGAGGTATAAATAATGGTAGCCCCTTGTTCATTAAGCTTTTCAATACCTTCTAAAATATGATTACGTGATTGAGGATCTACCCCAACAGTAGGTTCATCGAAGATTATGAGTTCTGGCTGATGGGCAATACCACAGGCAATATTAAGTCGTCTTAAAAGACCACCACTTAATTCT
>JAAZEF010000101.1 GCA_012512455.1 Erysipelothrix sp. | reverse complement strand
GAGGAGGATGAAGAGAATCATATAGGTGTTGTTATATTTGACGATGAACTATCGGCACGACAAATCCGAAATATAGAGAAGCAACTGGACATGCCTATTCTTGACAGAACCAGTCTCATTCTTGAAATATTTGCTATGCGTGCACAAACGGCGAATGCAAAAACTCAAGTAGAATTGGCACAATATGAGTATATGCTACCAAGATTGACGCGATTATGGACTCACTTGGACCGTCAACGTGGTGGTGGTTATATGCGTGGTCCGGGTGAAACCCAGCTTGAAACTGACCGTCGAATTATTCTTGATAAAATTTCTCTCCTCAAAAAAGAGCTGGAAGCGATTGATAAACAAAAAACAGTTCAACGCAAGAATAGAGGAAAGCTTGTTAGAGCTGCGCTGGTGGGTTATACCAATGTGGGTAAATCGACATTAATGAACGTGCTAAGCAAGTCAGATATATTTGCAGAAGATAAGCTATTCGCTACATTAGACACCACTGTTAGAAAAGTAGTAGTTGGCAACCTCCCATTTTTGATGACCGACACTGTTGGGTTTATCCGCAAACTCCCCACACATCTGGTAGAATCATTTAAATCTACGTTGGATGAGGTGCGGGAAGCAGATCTACTGATACACGTTGTAGATATTTCTCACCCAGGATTTGAAGAGCAGATTGAGATTGTTGAGAAAACATTATTCGACATTGATAAAAATCCGAAACCGACTATTATCGTCTTCAATAAGATAGATGCATTTTCTTACACCCCAAAAGATGAAGACGATTTGACACCCGAAACAAAACAAAATGTTTCACTGGAAGTATTGAAAAAAACTTGGATGAGTAAGCTCAATGCTGATTGCATCTTTATATCAGCAAGAGAGAACGAAAACATTGACGAATTGAGAAAATTGATTTATGAGAAAGTGAAAGATATCCATATCACTCGCTTTCCATATAACGACTTCCTATTTCATGACTACGAAGGGTATGATCCTGAAGATTATGGCCAGACTGAAGGGTTAGAAGAGTAATATGGGTTATGAGGTATGTGTTATGAGGTATGTAGTATGTTAATTGTTAATGCCTGATAGACGTTGACCTGAGAATAGGAGTTCAGTTCTACTGGAAATATTATAACTAGAAAAAGGTGTTCATCGTTTCAATTAGAAACAAACGAACACCTTTTCTTATTATCTATATGAAGTTGTTAAATTAACTCCAATATACTCCATTAGTTAATCCAACGAACATAAGCAAAGTCCATGCGATGAGGAGTATCCACATTCTTTGGATATACACGAAGTGCGTATTGATGTATCCCAGGATTGCTTATAGACTCGTGCATCTCGAAGTGCAATAAGGAGCCTTCTTCTTTTACCAGTTCAAATTCGTATGAATTTAAGAACTCAGCGTGATTGGTAGATGAATCGTATTTAACTACAACGCATTCTACGCCCAAGTCGCCCTTCATATCTTTTTTATCAATCACTACTTTACCACATAAGCCATTTGTTGCATTGCCTGGGAGTATGTGCTGATCGCAATCATAATTAACTTCTACAACTTCAAACTTATCCCAGTTTTCAACCATATCTTCTTTCCATGCAGTAATTTCTTTGGCTTTAGCAAAGTCATTTTCGTTTATAAACTTCGATCTTTCCACAAGCGCATTGTAAAACTTATCAAAGTAATCGTCCATCATTCTTTTAGTAGTGTAATGAGGAGCAATTTCCGCCAGTGATTTCTTTATATATTTAACCCATCCGTGAGCACAACCATTTTCGTCTTGGTCGAAATACAAAGGAACAACCTCATCTTCCAACAACGAATATATTGTAGAAGCATCCAAAGAGTTTTGGAACTCTTGGTCATCGTATGTTCTCTCGTCAGTGATGGCCCATCCAGCACCTTCACGATATCCTTCATACCACCATCCGTCTAACACAGATAGATTCAGAACACCATTCATTGTAGCTTTCATACCAGACGTTCCTGATGCTTCTAATGGACGAGTAGGAGTATTCAACCATACATCAACACCAGATATAAGTCGTTTAGCCAAACGCATATCATAGTTTTCTAAAAAGAGAATCTTTCCTAAGAACTCTGGGCGACGTGAAACTTCAACTATCTGCTTGATTAATCCTTGACCACCTCCATCTGCAGGATGCGCTTTACCAGTAAAGATAAATTGAACAGGATGATCTGGGTTATTCACTATTTTTGATAACCTTTCTAAATCCGAGAATAGAAGATGAGCCCGTTTGTAGGTAGCAAATCTACGTCCAAATCCTATAATTAAAGCATTTGGGTCTATTCCATCTACAACGGTCATAACTCGACTCGGATCCGCTTGGTTTTTCAACCAACCTTCTTTGAATTCATATTTAATGTAATCGACCAATCTTTTCTTCAAAAGCTTGCGATGCGCCCAAATATGCTCATCCTTAACATCATATATTTTCTCCCAGATATCTGTGTTTGATTGATCATCTAAGAATGACTCATCAAAATGATCTAAATATAAAGACTT
>JAAZEF010000011.1 GCA_012512455.1 Erysipelothrix sp. | reverse complement strand
TTATTTAATCAAGACTTGAAATTGTAACAGTTCTCTGTTACAATTGCATAGCACACATCGCGGGGTAGAGCAGTCTGGTAGCTCGTCGGGCTCATAACCCGGAGGTCGGAGGTTCAAATCCTTCCCCCGCAACCATGGTTCCGTAGCTCAGTCGGTAGAGCAGTGGACTGAAAATCCACGTGTCGTTGGTTCAATTCCGACCGGAACCACCACTATAACGCAAAACATCCCACAGTCGTGGGTTTTTTTGTGTCTTCTCACTTTTAGACATGTTACACTGAATTTATAAAAAGAAGGGATGAATAATATGAAAGCAATAGGAATCAATGAATATGGAAGTATCGAGAATCTTTTAGAATTTGATATACCACTAGAACCACTAGGATCCACTGATGTTGTTGTTGACATCAAAGCCATCAGTATTAATCCTTTTGATACAAAACAAAGGGCTGGCTTTTATCCCAAACACCCTAATAAACATAGACCTCTTATCTTAGGTATTGATATGGCCGGAATCGTCACAGAAACAGGCCCAGATGTCACTTTATTTAAGGTGGGTGATTTAGTCGTCGGACGACCTAAAGCCTCTGCTCAGGGCACCTATCGACAACAGATGGTAATATCTCAAGATTTATTAGTCCAAATACAAGATAATGTCTTGATTGAATCCGCTGCAGCTCTCTTAGCCGCTGGCAGTGCCGCCTATCATGCTTTATTTACTTACGGAAACCTATTAAGTAATCAAAGAGTATTAATCCATGGTGGCGCTGGAGGAGTTGGACATCTCGCAATACAATTAGCCAAACTAAAAGGAAGTACTGTCATCACTACCGCTTCAAAGAAACATCATGATTACCTCAAATCTTTAGGGGCAAATCAAATCATTGACTATCATTCTGAAGACTTTAGTGAAATAGTAAAGGATATCGATTTAGTCATTGATACTGTAGGAGATAAAGTACAAGAAAAAAGTCTTACAATCTTAACACCAAATGGTCACATTGAAAGTTTAGTCGGCAGCATCGATCCACAGAATGATAAAATTCATTTCTTTAGTGCTAAATTTAGTACAGATGCTCTTAAGGAAATGTTAGATTTAATGTCAAAAGGAAAACTTGATGTCAATATCCGATACATTGATACTTTCACAGTAGAGAATGTTAAAAAAGCTCACTTGGAGCTAGAGACAAAGACTGGTCAGGGTAAAATTGTACTCACATTATCTTAAAGAAAACATTCTTTTTAAGGTTATTTTAAGTTTAATGGACTATAGTATAATTATTAAAGCAGGAGGTCACTTATGAAAAAAATATTAATGATTCTCTTTAGTGTGCTATTAGTTTGGAACATCTTCTTAACGACCCAACTATCTTTGAGCAACGAGAGAATAGAACAGTTAGAAAATACATCAAATATTAATCAAACTGTACCCCAAAATGATCCAGATCGTGTCACGATCATCGAAAGTGATACCACCAGCATCCAAGAGGTCGTAAACAATGTCTCACCTGCTGTGGTCACTATTAACTCAATCCAAAACAATCAAATTACTTCAACAGGTTCAGGAGTTGTCTACTCCAAAAGTGATGAGACTGTCTGGATTGTAACCAATAATCACGTCATTGAAAATGGGACCAACTTTTCAGTTCTTTTTAGTAACCAAGAAGTTATTGAAGCTCAATTAATTGGTACCGATGTTTATTCCGATTTAGCTGTTCTGAAAGCTACTATCGATTTTGAAATCAATCCCATCACCTTTGGCGACTCTACACTCTTAGAAACTGGACAAAGTGTCTTAGCCTTCGGTTCACCTGGAGGAGAAAACTTCGCAGGTACAGTAACTAAGGGAATTGTCTCAGGAACCAATCGTGTCATTAGTGTCGACTTAGATGGTGACTTTAGAGATGACTGGGATATGGTTCTAGTTCAAACCGATGCCGCGATCAATCCTGGTAATTCAGGTGGTGCCTTAGTTAACCTCAATGGTGAACTTATCGGTATCAACACTATCAAGATTGCTGATGAGGCCTTTGAGGGCATGGGCTTTGCGATACCTTCCAATGAGGTCATCAGTATTATTTCTCAATTAGAAACTAATGGTGAAGTTCAAAGACCATCCTTAGGTGTCTCTGTCTTCTCTATCAATGAAGCTAACAATTACACACGCTATCTCTACCGTATTGATGAAAATAGCGGACTTTATGTCAGTGAAGTCATTAGTGATAGTCCAGCTGATAATGCGGGAGTAATAGAGGGAGATGTCATATCGAAAGTCAATGGTGAAACCATTGAGTCCTTCTCCCAATTTAGGCGCATCTTGTATTCACATCAACCTGGTGAGCCTATGATGTTAGAAATCATTCGTGATGGTGATTCCATCCAATTAACAGTCAATCTTTAAAAAAGGACGAGTAGACAATTGTTTACTCGCCCTTTTTTTATTCAGCTTTAATTCTAAACCACAAATCACTTAACAATTGAACATTGTTTTTATGATAATGAAACTCTTCGTTCTTTTCAGATTCACTAGGGATATAGGAAGAAAACCCTTCATAATCACCAGCAATCATGTCTTCAAAGACACTCTTCACAGGTGATGTATAACCTACAAATTGAGTATTCAATGTTGCGATATCTTCTCTTAACATAAAGTCCATCCATTGGTGAGCTAACTCCACATTCTCAGAATCTTTCATGATAACCATCGCATCTTGCCAGACATTGGTACCAGCCTCTTTTGGAACATAATATTCTAAGGAGTCATTTTCTGAAATCATATAGGTCGCATCCCCTGAATACATGACTGCCATATCTTTAGAACCACTAATTAGTTGGTCAATAATTTCATCACCCGCATACACAGGTTTCATAATATCATCCAACTCACTTAACCATTCAAAGGCTTCGTTAATTTCATTTTCATCAGTAGTATTGGCAGAATAACCCAACGCCTTAAGCGCAACCATAAAGGCATCTCTTTCTGAATCATACATATACAAACGATCTTGATATTTAGGATTTTTTAAGACTTCCCAACCTTGACTTTCTACATCATTTGAATCTACGGCTTCACTATTGTAGATAATACCTACATCACCTACAAAATAAGGTATAGAGTAGTCGTTATTAGGATCAAAGTCCTTACCTAAGTATTCTGGTTTAATCTTTTCGAAATTACTAATTAAAGAAGTATCAATTTGTTGTAGTAACTCCTCTTCAATCAAACGTTGAATCATGTAATCACTTGGAACTAAAATATCATAACTTTCACCACTTGCTAATTTAGTATACATTTCTTCATTTGAAGCAAATAAATCATAAATAACACGGACTCCATATTCATTTTCAAACTCAGTAATTGAATCTGGATCAATATATTCACCCCAAGAGTATACTTTTAAGGTGGCTTTATTACCTTGGCTTGAAGAACAGCCAGTAAGAACTAACAATATAATAAGAAGACTAACCACTAATTTTTTCATTTTGTTTTCCTTTCACGGCCAATGCAGGCACGATATTAACTAGCAATAAAATAACGGTAATGACAATCACTAAAATTGTCGACAAGGCATTAATTGTTGGGTTTATCCGTTTGCTCATGGTATAAACCATCATTGATATATTTTTTACGCCATTGCCACTGACAAAGTATGAAATTACAAAGTCATCAAACGACATCGTAAAGGCAATCAGTGCTGCCGATATAATGGATGGTGTAATTTGAGGTAACATTACTTTCGTAAGAGCCTGAAACGGTGTAGCCCCTAAATCCATTGCGGCATCGGTTAAGTTAGGATCTAATGTCCGTAACTTAGGCATGACAGCCAAGATGACATACGGGATACTAAATGTAATATGGGCTAATAACATCGTCATATAGCCTAGACTAATGCCCGAGAATACAAACAACAACATCAAACCTATCGCGGTCACAATCTCAGGATTAAGGATCGGTAACTCATTAAAGGTCAAAATAATCTCACGAATTACTTTTTTACTCTTAGTTAATCCGATGGCACTTAAGGTCCCGACAATCGTCGCTATAATAGTAGAAATAGTTGCGACAGACAAGGACGTCCAAACTGAACTTAGGACATCACGACTTCTAAATAATTGTTCATACCATCTCAATGAGAATCCATTCCATGAGGTCAAAGATTTACTTGAGTTAAAAGAGAACACCATCATGATAATAATTGGCAAATAAAAGAAACATAAGCTTAATGCTATCATTAACTTAGAGAGCCATTTACTTTTGGTCATAAGGATAGTCTCCTTTCAGATTTTTCTTCCCCAATATTTTTTTCAAAACGCTTAGTAAGACCCATCGAAATAAGTATTATTAGAGTCATTATTAAGGAAACTGCCGAACCAAAGTTCCATTGTCCCGATAAAATAAACTGTGTCTCAATAAGGTTACCTATTAAGACATAAGAGCCGCCTCCTAGTAATTTAGGAATAACAAAACTTGAAACTGCTGGTAAGAACACTAAGGTGATACCTGAGATAACACCTGGGATGGAAAGTGGAAATATCACTTTTTTGAAAGTATTAAAATGATTGGCTCCTAAATCATGAGCCGCATCTATTAAACTGTTATCTAACTTGGCCAATTGCGTATAGATACTTAAGATCATAAAGGGTAAAAAGTTATAGACCATTCCTAACACGACCGCGAAATCGGTATACATCAACTTAATTGGTCCTATGCCTAACATGGCTAAGAAACTATTAATAAGTCCGTTGTCAGCTAAGAGTGATATCCACGCATAGGTGCGTATCAACATGTTAATCCATGTGGGCATCGTAATTAAGAGAATCATTAACAACTGATTCTTCTCCTTTAATCGACTAATAGCATAAGCCACAGGATAACCAAAGATTAAACAAAATAATGTGGTTTGAAAGGCTATCACAATTGATTTCCATAAAATAGAGATGAAAAGAGGATCTAAAAACTTCTTAAAATTCTCTAATGTAAATTGAATGGAAACCACTTCATTACCTTGAGTCGTAAATGCATAAAGTACAATGAGTAAACTGGGTACGACAATAAAGAAGGCCATCCATCCTACATAAGGATAGGTAAGTTTCCGTAGGTTATTCATCGCTAGTAAGCCTCTAATTTAGACATTACATGAATATCTTCTGGATAAAATGTTAATGATACTTCTTTATTTAAATCCACTATGTCTGTGGTATGTACCATATAGCTACGCACATCAGTCTTTACTATAATTTCATAATGGACACCTTTAAATAGTACCGATTTTACAACACCATCTAAGCGACCTTGACCAAATTCTACAATATCTAAATCTTCAGGTCGTAAGACGACATCCACATTTTCATTATCATCAAAACCATAGTCAACACATTCAAATTCTTTTCCATCAAAGAAGATACGATAGTCATCTATCATCACCCCATCAAAGATATTACTCTCACCAATAAAATCAGCTACGAAACGATTCTCTGGTTCATTATAAATATCGATAGGAGTTCCTATTTGTTGGATTTCACCATTGTTCATGACCACAATCTTATCACTCATGGTGAGTGCTTCTTCTTGATCGTGTGTTACATAGATAAAGGTGATGCCGACTTCTTTTTGAATCTTCTTGAGTTCAACTTGCATCTCTTGACGTAACTTTAAATCTAAAGCACCTAAAGGCTCATCTAATAACAAAACACTTGGCTCATTGACCAATGCTCTGGCGATAGCAACACGTTGTTGTTGGCCACCAGAAAGAACTGTAACTGCTCGTTGTTCAAATCCTTGTAAATTAACAAGTTCTAACATGCGGGTCACTTTTTGTTCAATGACTTCTTTGTTGACTTTCTTTATATTTAGACCAAAGGCGATATTTTCAAATACCGTCATATGGGGAAATAAGGCATAACGTTGAAAGACCGTATTAATTTCTCTTTTATAAGCTGGAACATTGGTAATTTCGATACCATCAAAATATACTTTACCTTCATTAGGTTCTAAAAAACCACCTAAAATTCTTAGTAGTGTTGTTTTACCACAACCACTAGGACCTAATAAAGTCACGAACTCATTTTCAAAGATATCTAAATTTATTCCTTTTAGTACCAATTGCCCATCAAATTCTTTGATGATATTTTCAAATTGAATTAACTTTTCCATCACAATCTCCTTAAAATATGGGTGGTGTACAAATCCATAACACTAACACGTTGTTTTTGGATTTATTGTAAAGATAATGAGTTTGATTCCCTTCTAAATAGAAAGTCTGTCCTTTATTGACCACTAAACTCTCTTCTTCCAAAACTAACTGCACACTGCCTTTAATAACATATCCAAACTCTTCCCCTTCATGAGGTTCTATCACTTTAGATTTACCTTGAGGTTCAATCTCAATGAGTATGGGTTCCATTTGGTTTTTTTGGGCATTAGGAACTATCCAGTCAATGGTATATCCATCTTCTTCTTGGATAAAAAAATCATCTTGAGCAAATACTTTTTGAGAAGATTCGCTTTCCTTGAAAAACTCTCCTAAAGTAACGCCCAGTGCCTCCACAATATTACTTAGATTAGTAATAGAGGGAGAGGTTAAATCACGTTCTACTTGTGAAAGAAAACCTTTCGTAAGCTCTGAACGGTTGGCTAATTCTTCCAATGTTAAACCATTCTTTGTACGTAATCGTTTGATACGTTTTCCTATGTTCATATGCCACCTCACTTGTTTAATAAATCTAAACTTAATATGTTATTTATTAAACCCTTTTCTATTATACAGATTTAAAAAAGAGTTGCAATAGATTAAATTCAATTGGATAAAAAAAAGAGAGACTTTTGAAAGTCCCTCTATCGTTATTTAGTTAAACCTGTCTGAGCGATGAAGTTTTCAACCATTGGTTTGGGTTGAAATCCAAGCGTTGAAGCAACTTGCTTACCATCCTTAAAGACAATGAGCGTAGGGATTGATTGAACCCCGAAACGCTGTGCTAAATTTTGTTCAACGTCGACATCGACTTTAACTACACTTAATTTATCGCCATAGTCTGCTTGAACTTCTTCTAACACTGGAGCAACCATCTTACATGGTCCACACCAATCAGCATAGAAGTCAACAAGGACTACGCCTTGAGAAATCGCTTCGTCGAAATCTCTTTCAGTTACATTTTTTGTCATTTATTAATTCCTCCTTTGTGTGATAGTGCAATTATAACAACTACTTCTTTTTAATCAATCCAAATGACTGGTCTTAATTAGACCATAATGTCTTAAAGCATACGGTATACCATTAGCATTATTAGAAGTGGTTACATAGTCCGCAATTTCTTTTAAGGAATCAAATCCATTACCCATTGCGACACCGATTCTACTTTGTTCAATCATAGCTAAATCATTCTCAGCATCCCCAAAAGCAATCATAGACTCCATACCAAATCCTAACTCTTCTTCTAATAGTTGTAGACCTTTAGCTTTATTCATACCCTTAGGCATGATGTCACACCACACCTTAGAGATCCGGATAATATCAAACTCATACTTAAATTCATTTCTGATCTTCTCTATCGCCTTATCCATCCCTGGCACAAGCTTCACAAAACCTGCCTTAATAATTGGTCCCACTAAATTCTTAGATGAACGTACAATTCTAATGTCATGGTTGGGTGAAAAACGAAAATCACCAAAAATCTTGAAGTTAAGGTTTCTAATATTTAAGTAACGTTTACGTAACTTAATACCATAATAAAATGGCATTGCCCACGATAAAAGTTTTGGCAAATAAATTTGAAGCCCTTCTTCGGATTCGAAAATTGATAAATAGTGATGCTTCTTAGAGAAATTAAATAGCTCTACCGCATCTTTGGGTTCCATAAAAGAATGACGCCACTCTTTTTTATCCAAACACCTTACAACTATCGTCCCATTGAGAGTGATACAATAGCCACCATAGCGATCTAATTGTAATTGGCTCACAATTTCTTCTAGCATAAAATAGTTACGTGATGAAGCTATTATGACTTTGTAACCAGCCTTTTGAGCATTGATTAGTGTTTTCTTTGTTTCATTTAAAAGTTTTTTGTCATCTGACAATAAGGTACCATCGATATCACAAACAATGGCCTTAATTCCAAGATTATTCACAAACTCACATCCTTTAGTTAAGTGATGATACGTGGGGTACTAATAAAGTAATCGCATCTTTTTCAATCGACACTTCGATTCTGGTATCTTGATGAATTTCTCCATCACAACCAAAATGAAGTGGTGTCTTTGAAGTAATGACCACTTTATCAAATGGTTTAACATGAACTCCTTTGTTGCCAACATGTTTTCCAAAACGATACTTCGCAAACAACTGAAGTACTTTTAGAAATGGCAATCGTTCAACATAACAAATATCAAGACTTCCATCCTGTAAAGAAGCTTTTGGGGTAGGCATAAAGCCTCCTCCATAATATTTACCATTCATCATTGTGGCTAAAATAAGATCAGAAGGACCTTTTTGGCCATCTATTTCAAGATCTAACTTGAAGGTTTCATAACGCATTAAGACCTTAAGAGCAGCCATAATATAAATCAATTGAGCACTCCAAGGACGTCTTTCTCTCATGGTATCGTATTCCAATAAGACAGTCACATCTAGACCGACATTTAAAGAGTTAATATAACGATAACCATTAGCTAACCCACAATCAATTGTGGCAGTTTTGCCTTCAATGGTTTCTACAATAATTTGTTTCAGAGAATAATCCTTTGGTATTCCTATCATTCTTACAAAGTCATTGCCAGTACCCGCAGGAATGATCGCTAATTGTACCCCAGGTTGTAGACCATTGAGCAAATCAAAAGTGGAACCATCACCACCCACACTCACTAAAACATCCCCAGGTGACCTGATTTCTTTAGCCAACTGGGTTCCATGTTTGACGTGTTGAGTTAATGCAATTTTATAATTGAAAGTGGGATGTTCTTTAGCATACTCTTCCACAATTTCAATGACCTGATCTGATATTTTTTCTCCAGCCTCAGGATTAATAATAAAATGATACATCATATGCTTACTTCTTATAGAGTTGCTCACCAGCAACAAAAGTCGCTACAACATCATAGTCATCATTTAGAACTGTAATATCCGCATCATAACCAGCTTTTAGATAACCCTTATGATCATCTACTCTTAGCAGACGTGCTGGGTTAAGTGAACTAGCGTTAACCGCATATTCCCAATCAAGTTCTACTTTTTCAATGATATTCTCTACACCACGATTCATTCTTAAAGTTGAACCGGCTAAAGAATCACCATCCATTAACCAAGCTGCGCCTGATTCTAACACTTTAATTGGATGTCCACCAAAGATAAATTCACTACCAACAGGTGAACCTTTTGCTAATAAAGAGTCAGTAATTAAAATGACACGATCTTTACCCTTAGCCGTCATATAGTTATTGACAGCTACAAAATGAGCATGGTTACCATCTACAATAATTTCACCAAAGACATCACGTACTCTTAAGGATGCCCCTTGGACATTGACATCACGATGATGATAACGGCTCATCCCATTGTAGACATGAGTAATTGATTTAACACCATTGGCGAAGCCTAACATTGCTTCTTCATAAGTTGCTCCTGTATGTCCTAAGGAGACCACTACCCCTGTCTCATTGAGATAATGTGTAAGTTGGAAGTCTTCGTCCATTTCTGTAGCCATTGTGATCACCTTAATGAGTCCGTTGGCTGCTTTTTGAAAATGTTTAAATTGTTCAACGGTTGGTTTAACAATATGTTCACCAGGTTGAGCACCCTTAAATTCCATATTTAAATAAGGCCCTTCAAAATGAACACCTAAGATATTGGCACCTTTGGCTGGATTGTCATAAACATCCGCAATATTTTCTAATGCTTTTGTTAGAACTTCTTCACTTTGAGTTACAGTGGTAGGTAAAAAGCCAGTAACACCTTCTTCGACTAAACGACTTTGTAACATTTTTAATCCATCTGGATCTGGGATATTGGAATCGTAACCAAAACCTCCATGAATATGAATATCAATAAATCCTGGTAAAATTCTCATTTTTCCATAATCGATATCGACATTTAATGAACCATAGGGATGAATTGCTTTAATTTTGTTATTTTCTATTTCTAATTGTAATGGGTGAAATTGGGTTGCTACCCAAACTCTTTCACTTTGAATGATCATACATTTCCTCCTGCTTTAATTTCTAATTAATTATACCCCTTTTGAATCCTTATTTCTATTAGAGAGAAAATAAATGTCATACCTTGCAATTAATTGTTTGATATGTTATTCTTAACAAGCAATTGAAAAGAAGGGGGGTTACGGTATGTCAAGAGTCTGCGCCGTATCCGGTAAAAAAGCTATGTCAGGAAACAAGCGTTCACACTCACTTCGTGCTACACGTCGTAAATGGAACGTTAACCTTCAAAAGGTAACGGTAATGGTTGATGGAAAACCTCAACGTGTCCGTATGTCTGCCCGCGCTTTAAAATCACTCAAAGCCCAAGGCTAAGTGGTTAAACACTAAATAAATACAAGGAAGGATTAAGTCTAGTGCTTAATCCTTTTTTTAGTCATTACTTTGTATAATTAATAAATGTCCAGACTCAATAGAAATGATTGCTTTCTCATCTATTATCTCATTACTTAAGGTAAAGGTATCTGTGATATCTAAAGTTTGGTTATTCAATGGATACTTTACACCATCAATACTTACTAAGGATTTCGTTAACGCAAATAGTGACAAATAACGATATCCTTCTTTTTTAATGATATGATGTCCACTTTCCAAGGTATATATTTTATTAAATTCATCAAGAAAGACTAAGCGCTTATCTCTTTTTAGGTGACTCATTAAAGAATATTGATGATCAAAACGACCACCTAAAGCTCCTAAGACAATAATAGTTTCATATTGATCACAATGTTCTAGAGCTGCCTCAAAATCAGAAACATCTTTTTTAGCAGGTAATTGAATCACCTTGTCAGATGACTTTTCAATTAAAGGTAAGTCTTCTTTTGAGATGGAATCGAAATCACCAATGGCCAATGTCATTGGTATTTTATGTTGAGCACAAACTAAAGCTCCATAGTCGACACCAATAATGTCTCCTACAAAATTATGAACAGAAGCATCTCTTAAGACAACTGTACAAACTAAATGTTCCATAGCTGTTCAATTTTTTCGCTAATATCATCCTTAAAGATATAGGATCCTGCGACTAACACATCGACCCCAGCATTAATCGCATCTTTAGCAGTCTCACCATTAATGCCACCATCGACTTGAATTAAATAGTTATAACCATGTTCTTTTCTTAAGGAATCAAATGTTCTAATTTTATCCAATGCGCTCTCTTGGAAGGACTGTCCTCCAAATCCTGGTTCAACTGACATTACAAGTACTAAATCAACGAGTCCTAAGACATCCTTATAAGTTTCAATGTCAGTTTCAGGTTTAGAAGTAATACCGACACTGACATTATGAGCATGTAAGACATCGATAAATTCAATCATCTGTGAAACAGAATCGAAACATTCACTATGGAAAGTAATGCCATCGGCCCCTGCTTCAATAAAAATAGGAGCATATTTAACAGGATCTTCGATCATTAAATGTACATCTAAAAAGAGATTGGACATTTTCGAGAAGCCTTTAAGAATATCGGGACCAAAAGTTAAGTTAGGGACGAAGTGGCCATCCATGACATCATAATGAATCCATGTGGCCTTTGAATCATTTACCTCTTGTACTGATTCACTTAGACGACTGTAGTCTAATGATAAAACTGATGGGGCAATAATACGCATATTAATTTCTCCTATTCTATTGATTCTAATACTTCTAAATAGTTTTGATAACGAATACTTGATACTCTGTTTTGTTTGACGGCTTCTTTAATGGCACAACCTGGTTCATTTTGATGAATACAGTTTCGAAAGCGACAAGGTTTGTCTATTTGAAAATCAGGAATACTCAAAGCTAGATCTAATGGTTCAACTTGACTAAAATCAAGGGTAGAAAAGCCTGGTGTATCCGCAATCAGTCCACCATAAATTTCATGAAGTTGAGTATGGGTTGTGGTATGTTTACCACGCCCTAATGCTATAGAAGTCTCTTGGGTTCTTATTTGTAATGTGGGATCAATTCGATTGAGTAATGTTGATTTACCTACCCCACTATTACCTGTTAATACAGACACTTTATCTTTGAATAAATACGTTAAATCAGGGACATCACGATCTTTACCAAATTCTACGACGTTATATCCTGCATCTTTATAATCAGCAATCAAATCATGGACAGGATCATTTTTGGACACTAAATCCATCTTTGTTACAAACAGAATTGGTTTAATGTTTTCTAATGACACAAGAAATATCATGCGGTCCACTAACCCTGGCGCAAACTTAGGGGCTGTGGTCGACATCATAATTAAGGCTTGGTCCACATTAGCGATTGATGGTCTTGAGAGTTCATTAAAACGTGGTTGAATCTCTTGAATAACCCAATGTTCCTCTAACTCTTCGATAGCGACAAAGTCTCCCGCAATTGGTGCTTTATCGAGGCGCACTTTACCCATGGCAAGGGCCTTAACTTGTCTTTTGTCTTCAAGTAAGACGGTATATTGATTGG
This sequence comes from Erysipelothrix sp., assembly GCA_012512455.1. Classification (GTDB taxonomy): domain Bacteria; phylum Bacillota_I; class Bacilli_A; order Erysipelotrichales; family Erysipelotrichaceae; genus JAAZEC01. Next base: position 13,865 of record JAAZEF010000011.1, on the reverse strand, counting down.
AAACTAATTTAATAATTCGTCCAATCATCATGAATCTTCACCATCTCCATTAGGTTCAGGTGCTGGTTCATAATTCTCTACATTTGAAATCGCTACAGATAGTGCCTGTGCTACGGAATCAATTTGATCTTGAGTAGCATTAGCGTTATTGTTCACTCTTTGAGCATTATCATAAGCAAGATTAAGATCATTAATTAAGTCTTGTGAAGCCTCTGTTGTATCAACATTTTGATATCTCTCTAACATGGCTTCTAACATGGTACGATCTGCGACAACACGATCTGATTCTTCCCAATATTTCAACTCCACAGTATTACCTTCTTCTTGAGTATAACGAGTGCCTACTGTTGGATTGACTTCAATGACTGTGTTGAAAGTAATTTGTATAAACTCTTCGTCAGTTAATGAATCTGAATTTTGAGGAATTAGTGTTACGACTCCACCTCTTGATTCAATGATAGCTTTCGCACTTTCGATTGGTGAACCGATGACATCAGGTATCACAAATTCAACTGGTTTAGATACAATCAGTTTCATTTCATAAGCAATGTTTGGATCAACTACATCTCCTGGTAATAAGAGTTCTTGTTCTAAGACAATACCTGGAGCGGTCGTAGATTCTGAAGCGTATTCGACGCGGATTGTGACTTTAGTATTTTCAAATAATGCTCGAACATCACTTTCAGTCCATCCGACATAGTTTTCAATTACTAAGAAGGTTCCTTCCGATACAATGAGTCGAATTAAACTACCTTTTTTGGCTTCTTCTGAAGCTTCGGGATTGGTACGAATGACTAAATCCTCTTCAATACTTTCATGAAGTTCATAAACCACTCGATCTGAGACTTCAAAGCCAGCATCTTCTAATATTTGAGTTGCGGCTTCAATACTTAAGCCTTCAGTGACTGGTACTTTGACCATTTCTGGTTCCTTTTTACCAAATAATTCTGTCGCGAAAATGGCTAAGATAATTACGAGTGCACCGATGATAACCCCTATTAAGATTTGTTTCTTTCGTTTATCCTTTGTGGTCTTAGTATCATCGACTTTTTTAGCATCTAATTCATCAAACACAAGCGTTTCCCCCTCATCTGTATTGTTAAATACTAAGCGTTGGACATTTTTATGTTCATCACTTAATGCGACATTGAGATCATCTAACATCTCTTGAGCATTTTGATAACGATAATGTCTATTTTTGGCTGTTGCTTTTATAATAATGTTTTCTATTGATTGTTCAATGGAATTATTGAACTCACGGACTGGACGAATCTCATCATTCAAATGTTTTAGAGCTACTTGTACCGCTCCATCACCTTTGTATGGGACTTCACCAGTTAACATTTCATAGAAGACAATTCCTAATGAATAAATATCTGATTGATTAGTTGCCTGTTCACCCCGTGCACATTCTGGTGCTAAATAATGAACTGAGCCCATGACTGAATCATGTTGAGTCAATTGAACTGAACCTTCTGTGGTCGCAATCCCAAAGTCAGTAATTTTAACTGTGCCATCAGCTTTAATTAAGATGTTTTGTGGTTTAATATCACGATGAATGACACCGGCTTTATGGGCTACCACAATTCCTTCTAAAATTTGTTGCATGATGAAAACAGCTTCATTTTTTTCTATCGCACCACGTTGTTGTATAAGAGATTTTAGTGTTTTACCTTTAACATATTCCATGACAATAAAATGTCGATTGCCACTTTGTCCAACATCATAAATAGTGACAATGGAAGGATGGTGTAACTTACTTGCGGCATCAGCTTCTCGCTTAAATCGCAATAAAGTAACTGGATTTTCTGATAAATCAGCTTTTAATATTTTTATAGCACATTCGCGTTTGAGAACTTTATCATAAGCTAAATAAACATTAGCCATTCCGCCCTCTCCGATGCGCTCAATAATTTGATAACGTTGTAACTGTAGCTCGTTATGTTCCATGTTTGCCTCCTTGACTATCCGTATCGACGATCACTAATGTGATGTTATCTGGTCCTCCTACTTTTTCTGCCTCATTCACTAACGCAATGACACGTTGGCGGACACTGAGGGTTTCATTTAGTAGAATTTGTTGTATTTGTGCTTCATCTACATAACCATGAAGACCATCGCTACATAACAACATATGACGATAAGGTAGTTTTAATTCATTTAAATCAATTCGTAATTTTTTATAGATACCCAAAGCATTGGTCACCGCATTACGTAAGGGATGTGACTTAGCTTCTTGGGTGGTAATACTTCCTTTAAGGATCATATCAAAGACCAATGAGTGGTCGTTAGTAATGAGTCTTAAATCATTTTGTTTATCGACGATATAAATTCGACTGTCACCTATATTGAGATAAAGGGTTCCAAATTCACTAATAATTGTGGCCACCATTGTGGTCGACATTCCTTCAAATTGAAGATTATTGTGAGCAAGATTATAAATCTTTTCGTTGATAAGTTCGAGATGTTTCAATATCCATTCTTTTAAATCTTTTAATGAATGATATTCTTTGATCTCTCTAAATTGCTTAACAAATTCTTCTACCGCAATAGAGGCTGCTACTTCTCCAGCATTTGAGCCACCTACGCCATCACAAACAACACAACCGGTTAGATTGGTTAATTCAGGGTGACGAATAATCGCAAAGCGATCTTGGTTATTTTGTCTCACTAGTCCTATCGAGGAAGTTCCTTCAATTTGCATAATCTTGTCCCTTCATTTTTTTAGCTCTCAATTGACCACAGGCCGCATCTATGTCACTGCCTTGTTCCTTACGTAAGGTACATTGAATCTTGCGTTTCTTTAGACGATCATAGAAGGCCATTTGTGCACTTTTTGATGATTTTTTATAACCCTTTTCATCGACTGGATTATAAGGGATCAAATTAACATAGGCATTCATGTCTCTAATTAAATCTGCTAATTCATCAGCATGTTCAATTTGGTCATTGACTCCTTGTATTAAAATATATTCAAACGTCAAACGACGATTGTTCTTACTTAAATAATACCTTAAACTAGCCATTAATTCACTTAAGGGATAACGATTATTAATGGGCATCAATTGACTTCGCAACTTATCATTGGGACCATGGAGTGAGATTGCTAGGTTGACTTGGGTTTGTTCATCACTAAAACGTTCTATACCTTCGACGATTCCACAGGTTGAAATAGTTATATGGCGTGCACCGATACCTAGACCAAAATCATCATTAACAATAGATACAAAATCCATGACATTGTCATAGTTATCGAATGGTTCTCCAATACCCATGACCACAATATGACTGATTCTTTTCTCTGATTTATCAAGATCTTTTTGAGCATAGAGTAATTGGGCGACAATTTCACCACTAGTTAAATCTCTTTGTTTCTTTAGAATACCTGAGGCACAAAAAGTACAACCCATATTACATCCTATTTGGGATGTGACACAGATTGAATAACCATAGTCATGAGTCATAAGTACTGTTTCTAATAATAAACCATCAAATGTTTTAAACAGGTATTTGACAGTCCCATCACTTGAGGTCTGTTTATCGACCAAGTTTAAAAGATTAAGTTCAAAATGTTCACTTAATAATTGTTTCGTGGCTTTTGATAAGTCACTCATAGCTTCAAAATCAAATTCACGACGTTTGTAGAGCCAACTAAATAGTTGGTTTGCTTTATAAGGCTTTTCATTGTGCTCAACTAGCCAACTGGCTAACTGTTCTCTTGTGTTATCTAATATATTTTTCAAACTATTTCACCTACCCTATCATATCATAACTTTTTATCAATAGCGCCATGTAAAAGCCATCGCTATTATGATGATGTGGTAACAAGGTTTGTTGTTTGATTAAAGTGTAATTTGGATGATTGTCTAGAAACTTATCAATTTGAACTTCATTCTCTTTACGATTAAGCGTACATGTCGCATAAACTAATTGACCACCTGGTTTCAATAAGGTGTCCATGTGCTCTAAAATAGCGGCTTGTAGCTCTTGAAGACTATCTAAATCATTAGGTGAAATACGATATCGTAAATCTGGTTTACGTCGCAAAACCCCTAGTCCTGAACAAGGAACATCACACATAATCGCATCAAAGGGCTCATCCTCATACGTCGTCGCATCCCCTACTTTACAGGTGACATTTTTGATATCTAAGCGTTCCATTAGTTCTTTTGATAATTCTACACGATGTTCATGTAAGTCTAACATCGTGATTGAAGAGGTTTCAAAACGTCTTGCCAGTTGTGAACACTTGGTTCCTGGGGCTCCACAGGCATCTAAGATTCTACCCTGTATATCATTAAACATCATGACTACTTGTTGAGAAGCTTTGTCTTGAATTACCAAGTCACCTTCTTTTAATAAATCATCTGATATTAAACTACTATTGCCGATAAGATAACCTTCTTCATCTTCTATTAATGAATACTTTTCTATCATTTTTGATTTTAAATTATCGTTATTCAGTCGAACATACAAAGGAGCGATCGTATTATTGTGTGCTAATAATTGTGTTGTTTCATTTTCACCGAGTTGTTTTCTAAACAGATTGGTCATCCACTGTGGATGAGAATAGCGTATGGCTAAATCATCACTCTCTAACAAAGTTTGTTTAACGACTTTCTTTAAGACCGCATTGACTAGACCACTATAGGAATGTTTAACTTTTTTAGTTAAGTTAACAGCTTCATTCACCAGCGCATAGTCAGCTATGGAGTCCATTAAAAAATGTTGGACACAACTCATGACTAAAATGATTTCAATTTCTAGGGGTACCTTTTTACTTAAATGACTTTCAAATTGATATTTCATCCAATCATAATTTTGTAATGTATCATACACTAAGCGTGTCACAAAACCACGAGATGAATCACTTAAATGTGCACTCTTAAGTCCTAAATTAAGATATTGTCCCTTGGCTAGGGTGTTATATAAAAGCTCATAGGCTTGATAACGAGCATTCATGAGGCGATACTATTAGGATTAACATTGATAGTAATATTGACACCTTTGAGATCTCTTATATTTTGTTGATGAATACTATTTAAGGTTGAAGTCATATCTTCTAAATCCTTTCCTTTTAAAATAATTCTACTGCGTAATTTTTGTTGTCGTTTACGTAAACTAGCAGGTCCTAAGGTCGTAAAATTTGAACATTCCATTAATTGGAGTTGATACTTTTGAACAATCTCATTTAAGCTCTCTTCATTTTTATGAGAGAAGATTATTTCTATTAAATATGAATATGGTGGATATTGTCCCATATGACGATATTTCATCTCATGATTGAAGAAACTCTTATAGTCTTGTTTAAGGGCATATTTTATCGCATAATGATCCGGATTGAAAGTTTGAATATACACATGACCCTCTAATTGGTGACGACCTGCCCTACCTGAGGCTTGTAATATCAAAGCGAATACTCTTTCGGCACTACTGAAATCCTCATGTAACAAGGCACTGTCGGGACTTAGAATTCCAACACAGGTCACATTGGGATTATCTAAACCTTTAGCGATCATTTGAGTACCTATTAATATATCTTTTTTCTGATCATTAAATTCATCTAAAAGTTTTTGATGAGCATTCTTTCTTTGTGTAGTATCCCTATCCATCCGTGTTATTCGGGCAGTTGGAAGACTTCTTTGAATGATTTCTTCTAAACGTTGAGTTCCTAAGCCTTTCATTTCTAAGACCTCATGGCCACATTCAAGACATTGTCTTTGGTGTGATGCATAGTCACACGTATGACAACGATACACATTGTCCTCTTTATGATAGGCCAGTGTTGTATCACAATGAGGACACATTAAGACATGACCACAGTGGCCACATTTCATCACTGGAGCATACGATCTTCTATTCAACAACAACATACTTTGTTGATTTTGTCTCAAATTATCATTTAACGCACTTATTAATTGCCTGGAGACAGGTTCATAATTTAAGTTTCTCAAGGATGAAGAGGTATCAATGAGATGGATTTGAGGTAATGAGTTATTAATACGATGTGGTAATTCTAATAACTGATAAACACCTTTGTACGCTCTCGCATAACTTTCTAATGATGGAGAGGCAGATCCTAAAATAAGTGGACATTGATGAACCTTAGATCTTCTTAGCGCAATATCTCGCGCATGATAAAAAGGAGTGCTTTCTTGTTTGAATGAATCATCGTGTTCTTCGTCCATCACAATTAAACCTAGATTATGAAAGGGTAAAAAGACTGCAGAGCGTGTCCCTACCACAATTGATACTTCTTCCTTTTGAACGCGAACATATTGTTCATATTTCTCTTGAGCATTTAATCCCGAATGATAGATGCCGATATCTTGACCAAAACGTTGTTGAAAACGAAAAATCATTTGAGGTGTCAATGATATTTCAGGGACCAATACTAACACTTGTTTTCTTAATGCCAAGACCTCTGAAGCGACTTGTAGATATATCTCCGTTTTACCAGAGCCTGTTATTCCGTGTAGTAAATAAGGTGTGGTTGAACTTAAATCAATTTGTTTTAATACACTTTGTTGATTACTTGTTAATTGAAGTGAACTCTCTTTGATTTCAATGGTTTTAGGGACATACACTTTTTCTTCTTCAAAACGTTCTATGGCACCTTTTTTCTCTAAAGTAGACACAATTGATTTAAATTGTTTATTAGCCATAGTCAATGACATCCCATTACCTATACCTTCTAGTGCTTCTTGTTGTTTCTTAGTGCTTGCTAGAGAAGCATCTTTGACTTTTAACATAATAACCATTTGTTTTTGTTGTGAACTAGATGAAGGTCGTAATTGGTTTGGTAAGATGGCTTGAAAACACCTAATAATAGGATTGAGTGTAGTCTTTGCCATCCAGTGACCTAACTCTAATAACTCATCATTAATAATAGGTTCTTGATCAATAACTTCTTCGATAGCTTTAGTTTCAAAGTCAACTACTCTATTATGGCTCTCTTTTACAAAGCCAATACGTCGGGAGTTTCTTACATCTACCCAAACTCTTACACCAGATGCTAAAAACTCATCGTGATGATAAGTAAGTGTTTCATTATGAAGAAAAGGATCTTCGATGTAAATATCAATATAAATCATAAATCCATTATACCATTATCGACCTACTAAAAAACAACACGCTAACAAAGTTACTGTGCTGTTTCAATATGTCTTTTAATAATAAGTGCTGTTAGGTCAGCTGCTAATTGTGGATCGTCATTACAAACGACGTATTTATAATTGCCCATGGTCTTTAACTCACGGTTTGCTTTTTCTAAGCGTTGTAATATTATTTCTTCAGGTTCAGAGCGACGCCCGCGAATTCTTCGTTCCAATTCTTCAAAATTTGGGGGAACGATAAAGATCGTCAAAGCATCTGGCATCTTTTCACGTACCATTAAAGCCCCTTGGACTTCAATTTCTAATAGTACGTTTTTTCCTTCATTTCTTAGTTTTTCTACATAAGCTTTAGGGGTACCGTAATAGGAACCTACAAACTCCGCATGTTCTAAGAATTCATCATTTTCAATGGACTTTTTAAACTCTTCTTCAGTGACAAAGAAATAATCGACACCATCAACTTCACCTACTCGTGGTTGGCGAGTCGTCATCGAAACGGAAAAATCCAGGTTCAAATCGGGTCGATCAAAAAATAACTTACGTATGGTTCCTTTACCGACACCGCTTGGTCCACTAAATACGATTAATAAACCTTTTTTCATCCTACTCACCATCCTTTAGGTAACATTCTAATTCTTGGCTGTTCAATTGTCAATAATGGGTATCATCAACTGTTATAATACCTTCTTTGTTTTCAGCTAATGACTTAATTAATTGACCGTGTAGATAGACTCCTACTCCACCTTTGGCGTCTTCATCAAACGCATTGACCATCAATACTAATGGTTTCAATTCATTGACACAGCGAGTGCTTTTTTCACTGAACACTTCACCACTGGACATATAGATAGGCCACAGAATGACATCACTGTCTAAGTCTTTAACTTCTTCCAAAACAGCTTGTTTTCTTAAATCCTCACAGATTAAGGTTACAAACTTTCTATCCTTATAGATAAAAGTTTCTATATTTTGGCCATGACTATACGTTTCATCTTTGGAATTAAAACTAGGAGTTAAACGTCGATAATTATTAATAATTTCGCCTTCATCTCCTATGAACATATAGGAAGAATATATCTTATCATCTTCTTTTTCTAGATATCCAAAACTTAGCGCTATTTGATATCTATGAGCCCATACTTGTAATAAACGGATGTGGTTGTCATCATTAGTTGGTAACTTATCGATATCTTCTTTTGGGTCATAGACCAGTGAAGAGTAGCCATTTAAAAAAGACTCACCAAAACATAATACATCACATTGGTTACGATACAAACCGATGCATCTTTTGATTTGTGTGAGATTCTTTTGAGGTTGACCACTCTGGGTCTTAAGACTTAAAAGTCCAAATTTCATTTCTATCATCCTAATCTACACTAATTATACCTCATTTCTCAACTCTAAGTTGAGATTATGGTAGAATACCTAAGAAAGGATGATGATTATGGCACTCGATGGCATTATCTTAAACAATATCAACCATTATTTACAACCCGTGTTTCCTACACGTATTAATAAAATAGCTCAAATATCTCAAAATGAAATTATTTTCCAATGTTTTAGTAAGGGAAAAATTAATCTGCTTATATCATGTGACTCCATATCTAATCGCTTGATGATTACCCATCGTGACTTTAAGCGTGTTGAAGAACCTAATCACTTTATCATGTTATTAAGAAAATACTGTGAGAATGGAATCATTCAGACTAGTAAACAAATTGGACTCGATCGTATCATCGAATGGACTATCACTAATCGTAATGATTTAGGAGACTTAGTGACTTTTAAAATCATGATTGAACTGATGGGTAAATATGCGAATGTGATTTTGGTTGATGAGAACAATAAAATCGTCGATGCCTTCAACCGCATTCCTCCTTATGAAAATACTAAGAGAATTATTTTTTCGGGAGCGACTTACTCATTACCAGAGATACCAGATCGTAAGAATCCCTTTAATGAAGACACAGTTGATCCACAACTTGATTTGATTCAACAGTTTCATGGCATATCACCTTTACTTCAAAGAGAAATTGATTATCGCTTAAAACAACAAGAATCGTTTAGTGACATTATGAAAGAGTTGAAATATCAAAAGAAACTTTATATTAGTGATGGTAAATTTCATAGTTTACCTCTTACTCATCTTAACTTACCTATTGAAGAAATGGATTTGATGGATGGTTTAGATAAGGTCTATGAAGATCAGGTTCAAAGAGCTCGTATTAAACAACATACGGGCGATTTATTGAAGAAAGTACAACGTGAACTCAAGCGCCAAGAGAATAAACTTCCTAAATTACAGAAACAATACTATGATGCCTCAGACTATGAGATTTTTAAGACTAAGGGCGATTTATTATTAACTTATGGACAACACTTAAAGAGTGGTTTTCAAAGTGTAGACTTAACTGATTTTGATGGTGAACCTATCACCATTGAATTAGATGAGCGTTATGATGGTATTGGTAATGCGAAAAGATTGTTTCAACGTTATCATAAATTAAAAACAGGAATGAAATATATCTTGGAACAAATTGAACTTACAAAACAAGAAATTAGTTATTTAGAGGGTGTCTTGACTCAAATTAAACAAGGTTCTATTGAGGAAGCTATTGAGATTCGTCAAGAACTTATTTCTCATGGATTATTGCGTGAGAAGAAAAAAAGAGCCACTAAGAAATCTAAAGTTAAACAACCTCAACTTCATACCTATGAGGTCGATGGTGTCACAATTTCTTATGGCCTTAATAACATTCAAAATGAATTCTTAACCTTTAAGAAAGCTCAAAAGAGCGATATCTGGTTTCACATCAAAGATGGCTCAGGAAGTCATGTGGTGTGCCATAGCCCTCAATTAAATGAAAGACAAATACGTTTCGCGGCTAACTTAGCAGCTTATTATTCTAAATATCGTCTCTCCTCTTCGGTAGCTGTCAATTATACTCCTATTAAGGAATTAAAAAAGATACCCAAAGCTCCATTAGGGATGGTAGCTTTGGGGCAGTATCAGACAATTTTTATTGATCCTGTAGATCCTACAGAGCTACTCTAAGTTACCTCTCACAACTAAGGTCATGAGTTTCTAACATCGCTGTTAGAATTTCCTGCTTCCTAGACCGACCTTATTGCGTCGTATTCTCCACAGGCGTTAATTCGGATAGTTCCTACCCTATTTTGTCATTACTTACAATAATACCTCCTTTCTTTGATAGTTTTATAAAGTCTAAAGACTTACAACAAAGACCTCTTGGGATAGTTTATGATCTTTAACTCTTCCTTTTATATTCATATCTTCACGGATTAACACTTGGTTTTCGTATATTATCTGTGAAGGTAACTGATGTAAGAAGTCTCTTAAAGTCTTATGAAGCTTGGCTACTTTTTCTATCTTTTAATAACCTTTATATTGCTTCATACTTTATAATAGTAAGTCTTATGGAAGTTCCCTAATTATTTTTGTGTTTTAATGCCTGATGACTTATTCAAAAGGATACACTAAATTCCACTTACTTCTGATGGTATCTAATAGTTTCATAACTTCTAGACTTTCATCAATAGTAAAAGATATCATTTCTGTCTTATTCTGTTGTAAGACTTGTATCATTTCTTCTACTTGATATTCATAACCAGAAATCTGTGGTGGTAAGTCTTCTTCAAATAATAGTTCTTGTTCTTCGTCATAAATAGAATATTTTGTTGGATTGGGTAAAGCATCTAACTCAATACGACCATTTTCATAACTTAGATGAATTCTAGTATCCATAATACCATTCATACTAGAGCTAAGTAGTGCCTTTACACCATTTTCAAAGGTTAGGACGATGATATTAGATTCATCAACACCTGTCGTATGTTTAACCATCGAGGTCTCAATATCGACTACTTTTGAATCAGCGAACATTAAGGCATTATTCAGTGGATAAATCCCTAAGTCTAATAGAGCACCTCCTGCCAGGTTTGGATCGACCATTCTTTTGGCGTGAAGTTTTTGAATACCAAAGTTAGAATGAATCATTTTTAACTTTCCTAATTCATAGTTTTTGGCTGCCTCTTTTACAATATGACTAAAAGGCATATAGCGACTCCATGTGGCATCAGCTAGTAACAGATTTCTTTCTTTAGCAAGAGAATAGAGTTCAATGGCTTGTTTTTGATTAACTGTGATTGGTTTCTCACATAAGACATGATGATCGTTCAACAGTAACATCTTCACATTTTCATAGTGATGTGAATGAGGTGTGGCGACATAAATAATGTCACTTTGTGAATCCTTAGCAAGCTCTTCATAGCTGCCATAAGCTACTTGGAAATTGTACTCGTCTTTGAATTCATCAGCCTTTTCTTGGCTTCTTGAACCTACCGCATACAGTTGTACCTGGGGCATCTCTCTAATGGTTTTGGCCATTTTGTGGGCAATAGTACCTGTGGCTAGAATTGAAAACTTAGTCATAAGTGACCTCCTGTAAGTAGTGTTTGTATTGTTTATGAATAACATCATAATTTGGATATAAAGATTTTAATACTTTATAGAATGCTGGTGAATGATTCATTTCGATACAATGAGCTAATTCATGAGCGACGACCATCTCAATAAATTCTATTGGGTAATGACTTAGACGTGTCGAAAAACTCAAATTCCCATTGCTGTGACAACGACCATAACTGGCATTCATTTTTTTAATCTTAAGTTCATTATACGTTATTGGATGACTACTTGTACATTTTTTGATTAACTCATAAAGTTTTTCCTTTTGTATTTTTTCTAGTTTCTTTAGATAATATTTATTGTCTTTGTCACCATCCCAACAGACAACCACTTGTTTATCAATTATTAAATCAGGTTTACCTTTAGAAACAACAATATCTAACCATTGTCCTAACCATAACATTTTGGTGTCGGATAAAAAGTTAGGGTATAAAATCTTAATTACTTTGTGTTGTTTGCTTATCCAATCATTATTTAAACTTAGAAAAGAATCAATTTCTTTTGAACTGGTATTGATTGGAACTTGGCATAAAATATTTTGTTGTTTGACACTTAATCGAAGGGATTGGCGTCTTTCTTTTTTAATGATTATCTCCATAAAACTAGTCTACCAGAAATATCTCATGTATAATAGTCATGAAAGAAGGTAATTATGAGCCAAATAAGTGAAGAACAAGTCATTGACTTGAGTATGAACATTATTAAAGATTCAAAAAGAAGACTCCTCTATTGGGATCAAAAGGGGAAAAAAGGATATCAAATCAATCAAAAAGATATCAAATGGGTGAAAGCATATGAGCTGTCGTTTGTCATCGGAGTCTTAGTATTTACACTCTTACAACTATTTCTAATTACGATTGTTGCCTTTATTGGAGCGGTCGTTGTTTATTTTGGGATTTCATTCTATTATGAAAGAGTTTATTTCAAAAATAAAATACCTTTTAAGGTTCACGATAAAGATTTAGATTTACTCAATCTACCAAAAGTCCTAAAACAAAAGAGGACCCTTGAAATTTACAAGTTCCTCTTCATTATTTTATTAGGTGTTCTAGAAGTTGCCAAGATAGCAAACATCTCATGGACATCTCCTATAGCATTATTAACTTATGGTTTTTTATTAGTACTTCTTATTGTGAGAGCCAATACACTTTGGCTAGCTCATAAGAAATACAAGAATAGCTTAGGATAAGAGTATTTCCTTTTTATTAATGACATAGTTATTATCTATGACATCGACTATTAAATTATCACCTTCAGAGACACTTTGAGCAATGATTTTTCTTGCTAGAAGGGTCTCTATTTCTTTTTGAATGTGACGTTTCATAGGACGAGCTCCATAGATTGCATCACTACCATAAAGTAAGACTCTATCTTTTGCTTCATCAGTAAGTTCGATAAATAAGCCTTGGGGTGCCAATCTTTGATTCAATTCCATAATAAACTTATCACAGATTTGACCCATTGCCTCATGAGTTAAGGCATTAAAGATGACAATCTCATCAATTCTATTGATAAACTCAGGTTTAAAATGACGAGCTACGACTTCCTCATAGAGATGTTCTCGTTTTTTTGAATCACTCTCAAAAGCAAACTCTGAACCTAAATTAGAGGTCATAATAATGAGTGTATTCTTGAAATCTATAAGGACTCCCTTATTATCGGTTAAATGACCTTCGTCTAAAATTTGAAGTAAGATGTTGAGTACATCAGGATGTGCTTTCTCTATTTCGTCTAATAGAACAATTGAGTAAGGATGACGTCTAACTTGTTCAGAAAGTTGTCCTCCTTCATCATAACCGACATATCCTGGAGGGGCACCTATGAGTCGTGAAACACTGTGTTTCTCCATATATTCAGACATATCAATTCTTATGATTTTCGATTCATCATCAAATAATTGAAACGCTAAGGCTTTGGCGACTTCTGTCTTACCAACTCCTGTAGGTCCTAAAAACATAAAGGAACCGGCAGGTCTTTTTTCATCTTGGATTTGAGCCTTTGATCTTAAAATAGCTTCAGAGACAACCTGTAAGGCTTTAGCTTGTCCCTTAACTTGACTGGCTAGATAACTTTCCAAATTAAGTAGTTTGTCTTTTTGAGAACCAGTGAGTTTAGTGATATCAATTTTAGTCCAACGGGATAGAATTGTCGCAATCAACTCTTCATCGACCACTTCTTTGAGAATCTTTTCATCTTCTATGTTTTCAGCCTTTTGAATAGCTTTCTCTAAATTAGGAATTGTCTCATATTTAAGACGACAG
>JAAZEF010000100.1 GCA_012512455.1 Erysipelothrix sp. | reverse complement strand
TCAAGAAGAAGTGTATAGTGATCCTAAACAAATGGCCACCTTGGGTAAAGAACATACTCAAAACCAAGCCATTATGGAACCTTATCTTCAATTGAAAGAAACCATGGAACACCTTAAACAAGCACAAGATGTATTAAAAAATGAAAGTGATGATGAACTTTTAGAACTAGCAGAAATGGAAGTCGAAGAACTGACTGAAAAACAAGCAAGCTTAAAAGAACGTTTAGAAGTCTTGTTGATTCCAAAAGATCCACAAGATGACCACAATGCGATTGTGGAAATCAGAGGAGCTGCCGGAGGAGATGAAGGCAATATTTTTGCGGGTGATCTATATCGAATGTATGTTAGATATTGTGAGAACATTGGCTATAAGACAGAAACCTTAGAAGCCTCAGCATCCGAAGCAGGTGGTTATACTTTAGTCTCTTTTAAGATTAAGGGTAACGGAGCATATGGTCATTTTAAGTTTGAATCTGGCTCACATCGTGTCCAAAGAGTCCCTAAGACAGAGACACAAGGTCGTATTCATACCTCTACTGCTACAGTTTTAGTATTACCTGAAGTAGAGGAACAAGATGTCGATATTAATCCTGATGATTTAGTTTATGATATTCACCACGCTACAGGAGCTGGTGGTCAACACGTCAATAAAACAGCCTCAGCGGTACGTATTACCCATACACCTACAGGTATTAGTGTCAACATGCAAGAAGGTCGTTCACAACATGCTAATCGTGACATGGCTTTACAAATTATTAGAGCCCGTGTATATGATTATTATGAACAAGAACGTCTAAGAGAAATAGGGGAAGTTCGTAAATCAAAGATTGGCTCAGGAGATCGTTCTGAGAAAATTAGAACTTATAACTATCCACAGAATAGAGTTTCAGACCATCGTATCAACTTAACAATTACCCAACTTGATCGTATTATGGAGGGTAAGTTAGAAGAAATCATTGAAGCTCTAATTGCTGCTGAACAAAAGGAACGTCTTTCTTAACATGACGTACCAACAAGCGATTCAAATAGCTAAAGAACAATTAGAAGCAAAACACATCTACAGTGGTTTTGCTTTTAACTATATGTTAGAACTTACCCAACTTCAAGATCTCAATCTTTACCTTATTAAGGATGAAGAAATTCCTACATCTCTTTTAGAAGTTTATCAACAAGGTGTAATTAGATTACTCAACGATGAACCCTTAGCTTATGTCTTAGGTTTTGAATGGTTTTATGGTCGACGTTTTAAGGTCAATCAAGATGTCTTAATTCCTCGTCAAGAAACCGAAGAACTCATCTCAAATGTTATTATGGACATGGATGAATTATTTGAAGATCATTGTGTCATAGCCGATGTCGGTACAGGTTCTGGTAATTGTGCTATCACTCTTGCTTTAGAGACTAACTCCCAAGTGATTGCTACAGATATTAGTTTTGAAGCACTTGAAGTTGCGAAAGAAAATAACAAGTTATTAGAGTCTAATGTAACTTTCTTTCAAGGAGATATGGGACAACCATTGATTGATAATAAACTTAAAGTGGATGTCCTAGTATGTAATCCACCTTATATTTTAGAAGATGAAGAAGTTCAAAGCTCTGTCTTAACTTATGAACCTCATAGTGCACTTTTTGGTGGACAAGATGGACTTAAATATTATCGACAAATATTAGATGAAGCCAAATTTTTCTTAAATGATAAAGCGATGATGGCCTTTGAAATGGGCTTTAGTCAACAAGATAATTTGAGAAAAGAAATTCTTAAACGCTATCCACATGCCAAGGTATCATTTAAACAAGACATCTCTGGCAAGGATAGAATGTGTTTTGTTTATCTGAATACGGTATACTAATTTTAGAAAGGATGACATTTATGAAAGTAGGAATCATAGGTACAGGTGACATCAGTCATGAATTTATTGATGCTGCCAAACATGTTAAACAACTTCAAGTCATTGGAGTCACACAACGCAACCTAGAGAAAGCTCAGTTTTTTGCTGATCAATATCAATTAGAAATAGCCACAGACAATCTTGGTGATTTATTACAATCTGTAGATATTATTTATTGTGGTCTACCTAATTCGTTACACTATGAAATTGCCAAACAAGTCATTACTCAAAAGAAACACATTATTATTGAGAAGCCAATCACTTCTAATACTAAAGAGTTAAAACACTTGATAGAATTATCAAAAGAACACGATGTGCTTATCTTTGAAGCATCCCGTGTCAGTACTTTACCACACTTTAAATTAATTGAAGAACTATTGGAAGATGAACAAGATGAAATCTTTATAAACATCAACTTCTGTAAACAATCACGTAAGTATTTTGCCTATCTAGCAGGACAAAATCCTAATACCTTTACTACAAAATATTCTGGAGGAGCCCTCTATGACCTAGGCGTCTATGGTGTCCATTTCGCGGTCGCTTTATTGGGTAAACCTCAACAAATCCACTTTAGTGCCTATAAACTTAATACAGGAACTGATGGTTTCAGTTCATTAATCTTAGAATATCCCAAGGGATTAGTGACTATCAACAGTAGTAAGATGACTCATGGTGATTCTAATTTCACTATTCAAGGTCTTAAGAAGAAAATTGTCTCTCATTTTTCTGTCAGTACCATTGATTCATTTGAAGTGATCGAAAATCATGAGACATCAACGATTAACAACCAAAACCAAGAGAACATGGTTTACTACCTTGAAGAGCTATATCGAATTATCTCTACTCAAGATATAAAAACTTATGAGAAACAACTCAGTAACAGCCTCATTGTTCAAGAAATCTTAGAAGCTGCTAGAAAACAAGTTGGTATCGTATTCAAGAATGATTAATAAAAGAGGATAGATTCAGTTTCTATCCTCTTTGTTCTATAAGGCTTTAACTAAGATAAGACAAGGGTCATCCCAAAGGGAATCAAAACATTCTAAATCAATGAATTCATGATGACGATAAAACTTTCTTGTTAATGCATAATGTTGATCTGGATGTTTATCATCTAAGGTTTTAACCTGTAGTAGTTGATAGCCATTAATTTTAGCGTATTTGATACTCTCTAATATAAGACGACTACCAATTTGTTGTCGATGATAATCTGATAAGACGCCCATGACATAGATTTCAAGGGTCGTCTTTTTAGTAAATTTTAAAGAAATGAAACCTACAGGCTTGCCTTGATCTTTAATCGCCAACATGGTCATATGTTGACACTCATCGATGTAAGTCTGTGTCGAAGAGGGGATACCAAACCATTGTGGTAAGTCATTTAGAATTGTTTTCGCGATATTTTTTCTTTCAATAGGATCATTTATTGTAGAGACAGACCACTTATGTGTAAGTTCAAATTCTTTACGAGTAATACCATAACGTACTGAGTCATAGTATTGACCTTGATAGTAACGTACTAATCTAATTTGTGCCTCTAAAGACATGCCACTTTCAGTAGCTGCCTTAATCATTCGCTTATTACCAGACCAAGTGGTTAAGCCAATTCTAGGAAC
>JAAZEF010000099.1 GCA_012512455.1 Erysipelothrix sp. | reverse complement strand
GCTTCTTCCAAAGCATCCTGGGATACATCGCCATGAAGACCATCCTTATCTCGATGAATCCCCACATCAATCACGATTGCACCCTTCTTCACATGTTGCCACTTTATAAACTCTTTCTGACCAATCGCCACCACCAAGACATCCGCCTGACTCGTCAACTGATCCAAATGTTTAGTCCTAGAATGAGCAATACTCACTGTCGCATTCTTATTCAACATCAACTGAACCAAGGGACGACCCACTAAATGAGAACGACCCACAATCACCACATGTTGTCCCTCTAAATCCACATCATACTCGTCCAACAATCTCATCACACCCTTAGGCGTACAAGGCACAAAGCCCTCTCCCAAGATCATCCTACCCATATTCATAGGATGTAAACCATCCACATCCTTAAGCGGATTAATCGCATTCAATATTTTACGCTCATTTAAATGTTTAGGCAACGGTAACTGTACTAAGATACCATCAATCTCCTCATCATTATTCAAATGAGTAATCACATCTAACAGTTCTCTCTCACTCACATCATCATCAATCTCATACACAGACGATAAAAGACCACTACGCTTAGCCTTCTTAGCCTTATTCTTCACATAAGTCATTGACGCAGGATCATGTCCCACTAAGATAACCGCCAGATGAGGACTACGCTCATCCCTATCCAGTATCTCAATAACCTCTTGTTTAATATTCTCTAATATCTTCTTAGACAACGCCTTACCATCTAAGACCTTAGGAAAATTCTCCATACACTCACGACCCTTCCAATAGTATTGTCACCGGACCATCATTCACCAAGGACACATCCATATGTGCCTGAAAGACACCCGACTTCACTTCAATACCCAACTTCTTAACTTCCTCATTAAATGTTTCAAAATATTTTTGTGCCAACTGTGGCTCCATCGCTTCTATAAAACTAGGACGATTACCCTTCTTAGTCAAAGCAGCCAAAGTAAATTGGGACACCGATAAAATAGCACCACCAACCTGCTGTACACTCAAGTTCATCTTCCCATCCTCATCATCAAAGATTCTCAAGGACACAACTTTCTTAGCCAATTTCAACACGTCGCTCATTGTATCATTTTTTTCAAAACCAACCAACAAGAGTAAACCATGATCAATAGAACTCACAATCTCACTATTCACTTTTACACTCGCGCTCTTCACACGCTGAACCACTATTTTCATAAACTTATTCTACCTCATTTAAGTCCATGATAGAATAGAGACACGAGGTGAAAACACATGAAACAACCCCTAGCCTATCAATTAAGACCCCAAACTCTAGATGACATCATCGGACAACAACACTTATTCTCACAAGATGGCATCCTCTATAAGATGATAAAACAGGACAAACTTTTCTCCATGATCTTTTATGGTCCCCCAGGATCTGGTAAAACTACCGCTGCCATGGCCATCGCCACCATCCTAGAAAGCCCCTACCGTCTCTTTAACGCCGTCACAGGCAACAAAAAAGAACTCGACGGTATTTATCTAGAAGCTAAACTCACCAACGGCCTAGTCCTCATTATGGACGAAGTACACCGACTCAACAAAGACAAACAAGACACACTACTACCACACCTAGAAGATGGACTCATTACCCTCATAGGTGCCACCACAGCCAACCCACTCTTCGCTATCAACCCCGCCATACGCTCACGAACCCATCTCATGGAGTTCAAACCACTCACCAATGTCAATATCTATCAAATCATTGACAGAGCCCTCTCCCTAGGCTTTAACCATCAATACACCATCACCCAAGAGGCCAAAGAGCTCATCGCAAATAATGCTAACGGGGACGCACGATACGCCCTAAACCTTTTAGAACTCACAACACTCAATACCAATCAAGAAATAACAATAGACACCATTAAACAAGTCTCACCCAAAATCAATCTCACCTACGATAAAGACGGAGACAATTTTTATGACACCCTCTCTGCCTTCCAAAAATCAATACGAGGCAGCGATGTTGACGCGGCACTTTATTATCTCGCCAAACTCATCACTGTCAATGACCTCATCTCCATCGAAAGAAGATTACTCGTCATTGCCTATGAAGACATTGGACTTGCTAATCCGGCATTAGTATCCAGAGTATTAAACGCCATTGAAAGTGCCAAACGAGTCGGACTACCTGAAGGTAGAATTCCATTAGCCAACATCGTCATCGAACTAGCCCTCTCACCCAAATCAAAATCAGCAGAGCACGCCATCGATAAAGCACTCCACCACATCCAACACAATGCCCATCAAACACCAGACTACCTAAGACTCACACCCGTCAACATGGATCCCAATGATAAATACGACTATCAAGCCTCACACCTTTGGCATAAGATCCAATATCTACCGAATGAAATCAAAGATATCACCTTCTACACCCCAGAAAACCTCAACAGTCACGAAAAGACTCTCAATGATAACCTAGAAACACTCAAAAAATATCCCAGAACCAATCAATTAGGAAAGTTGAAACAACAATAAACAATTGTTGTCTATAATTTAGTACTCCTATACTTGAAGTATAACTAACTTTACTTTACAATCAAAGTGAGGATGTGAGTACTATGAAACAATTATCAATCAAACAAACAAGCTTTGAGAAGTACAAAGAGAACATCGACCAATGTCTAAACAAATTATTTAATAATGACTTCGTTCTACTCGTCACTAAACCTAATGACGATAACCTAATTGTTATGAGTGAGAAACAATTCAATGAACAACAACGCACTATTAACAATCTCAATTACTTATTAAATCTTACCCACTCTCAAAGCTTACCAGACGATGTCATGATCTAAAATAACAGGCTACACACCTGTTATTTTTTATTTAGTAAACCAAGTATTTCAAAGGCTGTTCTATACTTATTTTTCTCGTTATCAACAACTCCCTCCCTATATGTAGTAGGGGTGAAAGTGGATTAATTTTGTATAGTGTTTGACCTATTAATTCTTACCATCCGAGGCAGTTATTCGGAATTTCCGAACAACTAAATTCTCGTCTAATTTTCCTTCACTTACATAGATTACCAACATTGATTAACTTTGGGTTGCTTCTTGCAGAGATGTATTATAATTATATGTATTAGCAAATCATTTTATAATTGTATTAAATCAGAAATTCATTAAAGTATTTAATAAAGAAATTTTATTCTCATCCAATAATTTATAACTATACTCTGTGCTACATCCTAAGTTATGAGAGAGTCTTTATAATAAAAAATAGAAACGAAGAAAAAAGAATTAGATTTACTGAAACTGAAAAGGAAAGACTGATATCAAAAAGCGTGGAAGCATTTATATTAGGTTTAGAGATTTACAACAAACCAACAATTCGTTATCGGATAGAAGGGTTTTCGCTTTTTGTTGTAAATGCATGGGAACTTATGTTAAAAGCAGAATTAATAAATAGGCGAGAAAACATCCATTTTGATGACAGTCCTAATCGGACTATATCTATTTCAGGAACGATTACCAAAATTTATACAGATAAGAACACTCGAATAAGATTGAATTTAGAGAAAATTGTAGAGCTTAGAAATATTAGTTCTCATTTCATTACTGAAGATTATGAATTGAAATATGCTCCTTTATTTCAAGCTTGTGTAATCAATTATGTAAACGAGATTAAACGTTTTCATAATATTGACATTACCCAAGATGTTGCACAAAATTTCTTGACAGTCACTACTAGTCTTGACCCTTTAACAGACGAACAAATAAGATTAAAATATCCGTCTGCAGTTGCAGAAAATTGATTATCCATTCAAGTGATGTGGATATTTTGGCTAAAGAATATAACTCGGATAAATTTGCAATTGGTATTAAGCAAAATCTTTATATCACAAAAGTTAAAGATAAAGCAGATTTTGTCGTTGCAATTCGAAAGAATTCTGATAATCATGTTGAGGTAATTAAAGAGTTAAAGGATCCAGCACACACTCATGAATATAGTTTTCAAACTGTACTTGATGTTGTCAGAGAGAGAATTAAAAAGCAGAATATTCAAATTGGTTATTCTAAAGGTTTTAACTCTTTTGTTCTACAATTATTCATTGAATTCTAAAATATTAAACAAGACCAAAAATATTCATATTGTCATAAAAGATGGATGAAATAAAAAAG
>JAAZEF010000010.1 GCA_012512455.1 Erysipelothrix sp. | reverse complement strand
TCTTTACTAAGAATTGTATCTAATCCTTTGTCCAGTTTATCGAAACGTTCTTTGAAACCTACTTCTTCAATAATTTCTAACATCTTTGATTGAACTAATAGATTCTTTGACTAATAACTCATGTTTCTCTAATACTACTCTTGTGTAATGACCTTGGGCTTCACATAAGATAATATCTTTTTGATATACACGATTTAGACCTTCAAGTTGAAAGAAAATTACGGGTTCTAACTGAGGCACTAAGCTATTTAATCTCTCTAATAAACTATCAACTTTGTCTTGACTAATCGGTTTTAATAAATAGTCAAAAGCGCTCACCTCATAGGACTCTAAAGCAAATTCAGGATAAGCGGTCATAAAAATTAGTGGTAAATTAATCTGTCTTTTTCTTAATTCTTTCGCTAGCTCTAAACCATTTATCTCTGGCATCTCTACATCTAATAGAAAGGCTGAAGTATCGCTTAAATCTTCTAGTTCAAATAATAAACTCTTAACATTATCAAAACATAAAAACTCATCCACTAGGGGATGTTTTCCTATCATTTCTTGCATTAATTTGTGTTTGCGTATCTCATCATCTACTCAGACTAATTTAAGTGCCATGAATCTATATTAACATCTTTTCATCCTTCTTGATAAAAATATGTTATACAACAAACAATTTGTCATATAACATATTAAATTTATTTATGAAGTCCCACAGCAGTGCTATTAGATGGCACATCACTTAAGATGATGGCCCCTGCCCCTATTTTGGCATGATCACCAATCTGTAGTCCACCTAATATTTGAGCATGTGCCCCAATGATTACTCGATTACCGATGATAGGATGGCGTCGGGTACTACTTTTACCTATTCCACCTAAGGTCACCCCATGATAGATTAAAACATCATCACCAATGACTGTGGTCTCACCGATAACGACCCCACCTCCATGGTCAATAAAGGGACGTCTTCCGATTTTGGCTCCGGGATGGATTTCTATTTGGGTGAAGAAACGACCGATATTAGAAATAAGACGTGCGATAAAGTACCATTTAATCTTGTAGAAAAAATGAGCGACACGATGAAAACCTATCACATGATAGCCAGGGTATAAAAGAATAACTTCTAATAATGATTTGGCAGATGGATCTTCTTTTCTTATTCTTTTGGCAGTTTCAAAATTCTTAAACAACAAGTTACTCAATCTCTTTCAGTTTATCTTCAACTAATTTTAGAATATAGTCTAAATCTTCTGGTCTTTCTTGGAAGTCAATCTTATCGACATTAATTTTTAAGATAGGAGAAATAGAATAGGAATTGAAAAATTCACGATATTCTGAATTTAGTGTTTCCCAATATTCTCTTTCGGTACCTTGTTCATAATCAAAGCCTCTTTTTTTGATACGACGAATGGCTTCATCGACACTTACTTCGAGATAGACCATGAGTTTAGGTGCTGCGACATGTTCTAACATGTTTTCTAAAAGCTCTTCATAGATTAGATATTCTTCTTCTTCCATATCTTTACCTTTGGCGAGCATTTTAGCAAAGATCGCATCGCCATAAATCGAACGGTCAAGAACCGAATTATCGATTTGTGATGCCATTTTAATATGCTTAAATCGTTTATTTAAAAAGAATATTTGTAATGGGAAAGAATATCTTTTTCTATCCGCATAAAACTTAGGAAGAATCGGATTATCGACAACTGGCTCTTCAAAAGCAACATAACCCTTCTTTTCTAAATGTCTCATTAATGAGCTCTTACCTACACCTACAACACCTTCTATGACTATCATGTTCCAGACTTCCTCCTTTTGTACATGGCCTAATAGTTCTTCATAACTAGCTATTTTCATCGACTTTATCTAAATCAAATACTAAACGTTTGACACTTTCTTGTATATTTTTAATCTCAATTTCTTCAATTGCTCCATTGTCTGAAGCCGTGGTTAATTCTGGTAAAATGGGCAAGCGATCAATAATCTTTAAATTATAACGACCAGCTAAATCTTCTAATTGACTCTCTCCAAAAGGATAAATCTTATCATCACAATGTGGACACTTCATCCATGACATGTTCTCAATGATTCCTAGTATTGGAATGTCCATCTGATTGGCCATGGTCACCGCCTTTGAGACAATCATAGAGACTAAGTCTTGAGGGGTGGTCACAATAACGATGCCATCTAGTGGCAATGATTGATACACAGTTAAGGGTACATCCCCTGTTCCTGGTGGCATATCAAGAAACATAACATCAATATCACCCCATGTGACATTGGTATAGAATTCTTTGACCGCACTAGCTATCATAGGCCCACGCCACAAAACGGGTGTATCTTCTGTTTCTAATAACATATTGGCTGAAATTACCTTTAAGCCACTTTCGGTGACTGCTGGATATATTAAATCATTAGTTCCTGCGGCCTTATCCGTGATATTGAACATACGACCAATGGATGGTCCTGTCACATCCGCATCTAATATGGCACTATTGAAGCCAACTTGTTGGGCTGCACTTCCTAGTAAGCCTGTGACCATCGATTTACCGACGCCACCTTTACCGGAGACGACAGCTATCATACGGGAAATATTGACACCCTTTTTTGGTCTGGCCGCAAAGGGATTAAACTTATTTTGTTCTTGTTTTGTACTCATCTATATTCTCTCTTTCTAACCTAACATGACATCTAATATCATCATGATGGTAAATCCTATGATGACGCCCCATGTCGCATAGTGTCCCCCTTTATTACTGGGATCAAATTGAGCTTCTGGGATTAATTCTTCGACCACTACATAAATCATTGCTCCTGCAGCAAATGCTAGGGCATAGGGTAATACTGATTGCATCTGAGTCACTAGGACTGCTCCTAAGACTCCAGCAATGGGTTCTACCATTCCTGAGGCTTGTCCATAGAAGAAGGCTTTTCTGCGTGACATCCCTTCCCGTCGTAGTGGTATGGAGACGGCTGCTCCTTCGGGAAAGTTTTGTATTCCTATTCCGATAGCGACCACAATGGCTGCCATTACACCACTAAGTGATGGATTCAAAGCGACCGCACCAAAGGCGACTCCTACCGCAAGACCTTCTGGTATATTGTGGAGTGTGATGGAAAAGACTAATAGAATACTTCTTCTTAATGATGTTGGTAATCCTTCTGGTGTTTTGTTTTCACCAAAATGAAGATGGGGAATTAGTTTATCCGCAATATAAAGAAACACAGCTCCTAACACAAAGCCAATGGCTGCGACCAACCAAGGAATCATATTAAAGTCTTCTGCCATCTCAATAGCTGGAGCTAGAAGTGACCAAAAACTTGCGGCGATCATAACACCGGAGGCAAATCCTAACATTAAATTGAGGACTCTTTTTTCGATAGTCTTAAAGAAAAACACTAAGGCAGATCCTGCGGCGGTCATACCGTAGGTAAAGAGTGTTCCTATTAATGCTTGTTGCCATGGCTCAAGGCCTATAAACCATTCCATTGTTTCACCTACTCACTCACTAATTATAGAGATATTTTGAGGTCTCTGCAATGAAAGTCCCTAACTATTTACTCAATAAATCGATAAAGTTCACTAGCTTCTAATTGGACACCATTTAATCTTGCTAATTCATCGATGGTCACAAATTCATAACCTTGATTGGCTAAAACTGGTAATAGATACTCGACCGCTTCAGCGGTACTCTCATAAATATCGTGCATGATAATAATTGAATTATCCTTAACATCTCTCATAACACTGTCTATTACCGCATTCTTGTCTCGTGACTTCCAATCAATAGAATCTAAATTCCAATGAATCAATGGATATTTAATGGCAGCAGAGGATGCTTCATTCACTAAACCATAGGTAGGTCGTACAACTGTTGAATGGACCCCTGTCACATCAAATATAAGTTGATTGGTCTTTTCAATTTCCATAATGACTTCTTCAACACTGATACGTGTTAAATCAGGATGTGAATAGGTATGATTTCCTAATTGGTGACCTTTTTGAGCAACATATTGAGCTTGCTCTGGATAAATTTCTAATTGTAAACCTAACATAAAGAAGGTTGCTTTACCGTTTACTTTTTCAAAGGCGTCAACAATGCGTTTGGTATGAAGTCTACTTGGGCCATCATCAAAGGTAAAGGCTAGTAGTTTTCGATTGTGTGGTTCTGGTATTTCGATAACTATTTCCTCACCCACTAAATCATAAACAAAGACTTCTTCTAAAACACTATAATCTATAGGGACTACAACTTCACCAACATCTCCTGAGAATAGACTATACTTCTCAAATACTAATGACAACCTATCTTTTTCTAAGAGAATATTTTTAAAGTTGGAATCATCATTAAATCCTGTTTGATATTTATCAGTTTCCATTAACGTCTTTAGCTTACTATCTTCATTAAAGAATTGCTGAGCTTCATTCTTTAAGACTTCAAGATAACCTTCTTTGAAATAATCATCACTAGTAATTACTGTGTCAGTTTCCAAATCTAGTAACATAGTAAAGGATATAGAGTCTAAGTGAGCTAGGGAAGGTGATTGAGTATTAATTTGAAAATAGAGAGAGACAAAGCGCTCATTAAGGGCATAAGAATTGTAACCAATATTAAAAATAGCCCGTTTGAATATATCGTCTGGACTTTCATTTCCATATTGTTTCTTAAATTCTTCATAATGACTATCGATTGTTTCTTTAATTAAACTATCGACACCACTTTTATTAAATACTGGATAATAAATAGCGGCCACATAGTGACTGTTAGCCTCTTGATATGATTGAAGATCTCCTACCTCACGATGGTTTAAATGGTGGGCCATGGCTAAGACTTCGAATTCATGGATAGCTTTTTGTTGGCGATTGTTATTGACCCAAATGGCACTGCCAAAGCCAATAATTAACACTATTAAAAACACCATTATCTTGGTGATAGTTAAGTGTCTTTTCCTCTTTTCATATTTCATAAACAACTTCCTTTACGACCTCGATTATAGCTTACAAAACCATCATGTGCAAGCAAAGATAACTATCGATTTAGAATTTTTTGAGCTTCATCTTTTTGAAAGTCCCTTAACCATTGTGGTTGTAATATCTTTATGTCTGAGCCAAATTGTAAAATGAATTGTTGCGCTCTAAACTTCGAATCAATATCGACACTTAATTTAAAGGTTTTTGAATCTAGTATCTCAATAGACTGATTCTTTCCATAAACTCTTTCGATAATGTATGGATGATTCTTTATCTCACAGACCAATGATACAACGTCGTTAAATTTAAATCCAAAATCATTTAACATCGAGCTTACAGAGAAACTGTTGTCGACTAAAAAGGTTTCTTCACTAAATTGAATCTCATTGATTCGATTTAATTTGAGACTTGCCCAGTGATCATTCTTAATAAATCCTACCACATACCATAAGTCGTTGACTAAGATACAGTCGTAGGGTTCAAAGAGATATTCTTTGACTAGAACTAAATCTCTTTGATAACTTATTTTGACTCTTCTAGATTCTTTTATTGCTTGTTTTAATTGTTGGAGATAGTCTTCAATTAGTTGTGATGACATGACTAAATGATTGGTGTCACTTTGAATGGTAGTATAGACTTTTTCATTGGCTAACAGTTTTAAGTAGCCCGCTTTGAAGTCTTTGTTGAGGGTTGGTTGATTACTGCTTAATAAGTAAGAAGAGGCACTGATGAGGGCTTCTCGCTGTGTGGCGTCCAAATTAGATAATGGGAAAAAGGAGGTATCGATTAGGCGATAGCCTCCATGAGGTCCGTTAGTTATTTCGATATGATAGCCCGCTACTTCTAGTTCATTTCTTAATTCTTTAATGTTACGGACATTGGTTTCTAAGTAGTCCGCGATCTCTTGTTTTTTACAGAGACCATTACCTTTAAGATAGATTAACATTGAAATAGCTAAAGCTGTTTTGTTCATAGAATAGTTTCACTCCTGATTTGTTTGATAGATGTGTTTAATGCATAGAAGTCACTTTCATCTCTCATAAGTTTATAGAGTCTTCCTAAGCCAAAGGTCATGTGTTCAAGGTTAACATAGAGTGTACATTCTGGATTTTTCATTTGACCATTCTCTATTTCTAATGTTAAGTGATGGTTTGTGAAGGCTTGAATGTATTCTACTTCAAAATTTATTCCTAGTTTTTGACTGATGGTTAATAGACTGGACTCATTGTGTTTTAGAAGAGAGATGATGGATTGGATGGGACGTAATACTAATACTTTTTCATCGTTCATGTCGTAGCGGACTACCACATTTTTTAGAAAGCGATGGCCAAATTGACAATCTGTGTAGAACATCTGAGCGTCTCTTTCGTTTTTAAAGATTAGTCTTACTTCTTCGTCTAATACATTGACAAGTTGATAGTCATCGACGAATTGTTCTTGTTGTTGATAAATCAATTCCTTTAGGCTTTCGACTTGGGATTGGTGTAAGAGTTGAGTTAAATTAATTGTTTTCATATTCATTCTCCTTTTCTTACACGTATTATAGATCCTATTATGACATCATTTATGTCATAATGTAAAGAAAATAAAAAAAGCGAACAACTTAATGTTCGCTTTATTACCTGGCAACGTGCGATCTTCGCTCAATGAGCTATTGTAGCCGCTAAAGTGCTTAACTTCTGTGTTCGAGATGGAAAACAGGTGTGACCACTTTGCTATTGCCACCAGATTAAAAAACTAAATAAC
>JAAZEF010000098.1 GCA_012512455.1 Erysipelothrix sp. | reverse complement strand
ATGTTAGATTGTTCCTATCAAAATCAAATCATAGATCTTAATACTGTCGGAACACAATTGAATGCGAACCAACAATTAGAAGCTGTTGGTGGCATTGACTATCTTTTGGCCCTCACAAGAAATGCGGTCGCGTTTGTTAATACACGTCATTATGCTCAAATGATATTAGATAAAGCCCAGCTTAGAGCCTTAATTGAACAGTCTCAATTGATTATAGAGAAAGCTCAAAGTGGTGAAGGTTTAGATGATATTTTAGATTTCTCTGAAGCAGGTCTTCTAAATGTGACACGTCATCGACAAACCTCAGATTTTAGAGAAGGTGCTCAAGTTGTCAATGAGGTCATCAAAAGCATAACTCATTTAAGTGAAAATAAATCATCGGTCACAGGCTTACCCACAGCTTATCGTGCCTTAGACAGTATCACTTATGGATTACAAAAAGGTGATTTAATTCTTTTAGCAGCCCGTCCATCCATGGGTAAGACAGCGTTTGCGCTCAATATTGCGATGAACTCCGCTATAGTTTCCAAGAAAGCAATCGCACTATTCTCACTAGAGATGCCAGCTGAACATTTAATTCAAAGAATGTTATCCGCGAAAAGTATGGTTAAAAGCGATCATTTAAGAACGGGTAAAATGACGAATAACGATTGGAACGCTCTTCATGAAGCAGCAAACGATTTACGTCAGACAAAAATATTTATCGATGACTCCGCCACTATTCGGATGTCTGAAATATTCTCTAAGTGTCGTAAACTTGCGGCAGACCATCCATTAGGATTAATTGTTATTGACTATATCCAATTGATAAGTTCCACAGGCTCCAATGAGAATCGTCAACAAGAAGTATCACTTATTTCTAGACAGCTCAAGGGTCTGGCAAGAGAATTAGATGTACCAGTGATTGCGTTATCTCAACTATCTCGTCGTGTAGAACAACGTGATAATAAGCGTCCTATCTTATCGGACTTAAGAGAATCTGGTTCCCTAGAACAAGATGCGGATATCGTTATGTTTTTATATCGTTCAGAGTACTATAACCAAAACAAAGATGGTGAAGAACAAACTACACCTAACATTGTGGAACCTGTTGAAGTCTTAATTTCCAAACATCGTAATGGGGCGACAGGTACCGTGAATTTACAGTTTCAATCTAACATTAATAAGTTCTTTGAATCTGCCATGAGAAATGAATAGAGAGGTTTTATGAAGTTTACAGTTTTAGCGAGTGGCTCAACGGGCAATGCGACCTTGATTGAGACTGCTTTTTCCAAAATATTAATCGATTGCGGGACGACCAAGCGTTACTTATCGTCTCGTTTTGATGAGCGCAATCTATTGCGCACTGATTTAAATGCCTTAGTCTTAACCCATGCTCATGGGGACCATATCCAACAATTAAAACACTTTAAGGAAGTACCCACTTATTCTCCATTTGAATTTGATCACTATCCAAGAGACTATGATGTAATTCCTTATCAAAGTTTTGAAATCAATGATTTAAAACTAACGCCTATCGAATTGTCACATGATACAGAAATTACCGTAGGTTATGTCATTGAATCACCTACCAAGAAATTAGTTTATATTACGGACACTGGCTATGTGAAAGTGAACGATTATGATTTATTAAAAGATGCTGACTACTATATTGTCGAAAGCAATTTTGATAGTGAACTATTGATGCAATCCAATCGTCCCTATATGACAAAACAACGTATTCTATCGGACACTGGCCATCTTAGTAATGAGGCTTGTGGAGAACTCTTAAGTGAAATCGTATCCAATAGAACTCAACACATTGTCTTGGCACATATTTCTCAAGAAGCTAATACTCATGATTTGGCCATTTCAACTGTAAAAAGTTATTTAAATGGTTATGCGGGTATTATTGAGGCAGCCCATCCTTTTGATTTAATTTCAGGTGGCGATTTTGATTAAGCTTCTCTGTGTCGGTTCAATGAAGAAAAAAGAGATGAAGGCTCTTCAAGATGATTATCTTAAGCGTTTGTCTCATTACATTAAAATTGAACTGATTGAAACAGCTGAAGCTAATTCTAAATTAAAAAATCCTGATCTGATTCAAAAAGAGGAAGCTATCCACATCTTAAATAAGATCAAAGAGTCTGACTTTGTGGTTCTTTGTGACCTTAAGGGCACTAATATCGATTCCGTTACTTTGTCTAAGAAAATTGAACAATGGTCCAATAAAGATATTGTATTTATTATTGGAGGTTCTTGGGGTGTGAGTGAAAAGGTTAAAAAAAGAGCCAACTATAAGTGGCAACTTTCCTTGTTAACTTTTCCTCATCTATTAGCTCGCATTATGGGCTTAGAACAACTCTATCGTAGTTATAAAATTATTAACAATCAAGAATATCATAAGTAGTCTGTTTGTTTTATTCTTAAACTGAGGAATTCTTAGTATCAATTTCTTATAGAATTGATATTTTTATTCGCCCGACTACTTTAATGTTCTTATAAGTCAATTGAAGCAAAACTTATCAACGTTGAGTACACTCATGAGATACTTATAGCGTTAAATAAAATAGTATATGAATAATTAGAAAGGAATCTTAGATTCACTATGTCAAATCAAAAGAAAGAACAACCTAAATATACTGAGGTCTGGGGAGACACGGTTGTCTTAAAAGAGTTATTACTAGCTTGTCTCATTGGTATTGTAGTTACTATGACATTCTTTTTAGTTGGCCAAAATGTGTTTCACAACATTGAAGGTTTAGACAAAGGAATGGCCGATGGTTATGCCTTGTTGATGGGTCTAATAGGTTGTCTGTTCTCCGGAGTAGTTAATGCACGTTTATTTAAACCAAAACGTTCCTTTGATGGTCGTCTACAAGGTGACAGTATTGAAGCTATTTTAGAACAAGCAGGTATGACAGTTGAGGAAGAAATAAAAGCCTTAGCGACTGTCGATGCTGAAATCATTGCTGAATTGGAAGATTTAGAAATGTATTCATTACTTGCTTTAGTTCCAGAAGATTCACCAAATTACAAAGCCGAATATAAAGAAAAAGCCCAACAACAAATCAATGGGCAAGAAGGAGAATAACACATGGTTATAACAGCTACTGCACTTATTCAAGCCCTTGTCCTATCAATTGCTGGTAGTTTCATCTTCACTGTTATCGGAATTATTCCAGGAACAGATGAAACAGCGACAATGGCTCCACTTACCTTAATTCTAGTTTTATTAGGAGCAGAACCAATTGCTTTGTTGGCATGGTTTATTGCGATTGCTCAAGCGATTCAAATCGCTCACACAATCCCAACAGCAATGTCTGCCTTACCTGGTAGTACAACAGCTGTACCGATGGTCCACTATACTTCTTTAGCAAAACAGTTAGGGATTCCACATATCTCGATGCGTAAATTGGCAGCAGGTTCTGTCATTGGTGGACTGGTTGCCATTCCTATCGCAATCGTCATTGCTTATTTCTTAGCACCATTCGCAAGTCATATTGAACCCTATGTAGGACTTGTCTTTACATTAGGTGCCATTCTTATTGCTTATATGTCCAAAGCAAAATGGGGAGCCATTATTGCTTTAGTACCACTATCATTTTTAATTCAAGGCTTCCAAAGTATAGCTCTTGATGCGGTGGGACATACCTTATTTATTTCAATCTTTATGGGAATTACTATTGGACCAATGATCACTGAATTATTTAGTGTCATGATTCCAAGT
Source organism: Erysipelothrix sp. (assembly GCA_012512455.1). Lineage (GTDB taxonomy): Bacteria > Bacillota_I > Bacilli_A > Erysipelotrichales > Erysipelotrichaceae > JAAZEC01. The sequence goes on along the minus strand of JAAZEF010000098.1, from coordinate 5,637 downwards.
CTACGTAATAACCAAGCTCGTGAGACCAAGAAGAGTGTTTGGTTGGCTCCAGAGCCTAAAGAGAAATTACCATATTTCCCTAATCCACTTAAACTTTTGACTAAGAAACAACGTCGTAGTACGGTAGGTTTCGCGGCCGTTACCGCAGCTGGCTTTATCTTCTCACCAGTAGGACTTGTTGTCTTGATGGGTGAAATTGTGGCCGGTCGTAAAGATGAACTTTATGATAAGATTACTTCCACATTAGTGGTACAAGATGCCGTATCAAATGCGACATACATGGGTGGTTTCATTATTCCAATGTTAGCCTTTGGTTTACCATTATCTGGTGTGGCCATTGGGCCAGCAGCTCCCTTATTTAATGCGCCACCAAGATTCTTTTTAGAGCCTGAAATTCATAACCTTTCAAGTTACTTACAACCTTGGCACTATCTTGTGTTTGGGTTCATTGCGATCTTGATAGGTTCTATGTTTGCTTATCCAATTGCGATAAGAAAAGCTCGTCAATGGACTGAATTCATGTTTAAGTACATTAGTCATGAAGCACTGGTAGGAACTTTCTTAGGTCTTATCTTCATGTTAGCTTTCTATGAAGCAGGTGTCTTAGGTGTCTTGGTAACCCTTTGTCTAGGACTCTTTGGAGGTATTCTTAATAACCTCTTTGATATCCATACGGGTGTCCAGTTTATGGCTTACTATGCCTCAGGTTGGATTGTCACAACACTTCTTAGCTTAGCTGGCTTATTCTAATATTATGGCTATCTTCCTTATGGGGGATAGCCTTTTTTGTTTCATTAATGTGATATCATTAATATAAGGTAAGGGAGGAACTTATGTTAAATAGACAGAAGCGATTGATGTTGTTAATGGTTTTGATATTAAGTTTTGGTTTGATACGATTTGTTTTATTCTCACAACATGGTATGAAAGATTGGCCAGTGGTGATGTTAGTCGTTGGGTCAGTCTTGTTACTTATTTCTTTTCTATTAAAGCTAGATATCACGTATTGTTTGATGAGTGTTGGTTATTTGTTCTCTTATTTAATGGGCTTTGTTTTTCAAAGTGATAGTTACGATCTTGGAGGAGGATTGTTAAATGATTTATGGAAGATTTGGTTAATTAGTTACCTAAGTTTCTTTGTGGTAGGGATATTCGTCGATATAATTGCTAAAAAGAGACGATAAGTTGGACAATTGGAGTAAATCATTGTCAAAATCGTAAAAATAGTTTATCATTAAGTAGAAATGTAAATACCAAGGAGGAGTCTTGATGAAAGAAAAAACAGTCTTAGTAGTTGATCCAGTAGGACTTCACGCGCGCCCTGCTACCGTAGCCGTAAACGCTGCCAGCAAGTTTAAAAGCGAAGTGAAAATCACTTTCAAAGGTCGTTCAGTTAATATGAAGTCGATTATGGGTGTTATGTCATTGGGTATCCCTACTCAATCAGAAGTAACAATCTCAACTGAAGGTGAAGATGAAGAAGAAGCAATCAACACAATAGAAGAAGTGCTTCGTACTCAAAAAGTAATAGCGTAATATATGAAGGTCATTTTGTTACAGAATGACCTTTTTGTTTGGCCTTCACCTATGGTACAATGGTTATAATAAACAACCAATAGGAGGAAAATAATGAACAAGTACGATTTATGGGTCAAAAAAGAAGACCTTGATGTCAAACTGAGAAAGCAGCTAGTCGCCTATAATGACCAAGAGAAAGAAGACGCTTTTTACACTGACATCGCTTTTGGGACCGCAGGAATGCGCGGACTCTTAGGAGCCGGACCAAATCGAATGAATGTTTACACCGTAGGAAGAGCCAACTTAGGATATGGAAAATATCTTTTATCATTAGAAAATAATCCAAAATGTGCTATCGCCTACGATAATCGTCATATGTCCAAAGAATTCGCCACACTCTGTGCCAATCAACTCTCAGATATGGGCATCGAAGTTTATGTCTTCGATAGTTTAAGACCAACTCCTGAGTTATCCTTTACGGTCAGAGAATTACAATGTACCGGTGGAATAGTCATCACAGCCTCCCATAACCCTAAAGAATATAACGGTTATAAGGTCTATGATGATACAGGATGTCAATTAGTACCTGAGCGAATCAATAAAGTCATTGAACTAATTGGTGAAGTAGAAAGTGAACTCGATGTCACTAAACCTGTAGGCAATCCATCACTAATTCATTGGATCAATGAAGAGATGGATATACCCTATAAAGAAGCCTTAAAATCAATACAATTACGTCCAGAATTAAACAAATCACAAATTAAAATAGTCTTCACACCACAACACGGTACGGCCTATCCTCTCATGAGCCAAGTGTTTGAGGAATTAGACTATCGAGTTAACTTAGTTGGATCACAATTAAGTCCAGACCCTGATTTTAGTAATACATTAACACCTAATCCAGAAGAAAAAGAGTCCTATGAAGAAGCCATTGTTATCGCAAAAGAATTGGACGCTGATTTAGTACTCAGTACCGATCCTGATGCCGATAGAATGGGAATTGTTGTCAAACATGAAGGAGATTATCATTATCTTTCAGGAAACCAAGGTGGTGTCATTCTCTTAGAATACATTTTAAGTACTCTGAAAGAACAAGGTAAGTTATCCGCTAAAGGTGTTGTCTTCAATACAGTGGTCACTTCAGACTCAGGTGAACAAGTGGCCAAGAAATATGGCATTAAAACTGAAAAAACATTAACAGGCTTTAAATATATTGGAACAAAGATTGCTGAAATAGACCAAGGCAGAGACGCTGAATATCTTTTCGGTTACGAAGAATCTTATGGTTATCTCATCAAGCCATTCGTAAGAGACAAAGATGCTTTACAAGCATGTCTTATGGTGGCAGAAGCGGCAGTCTATTATGAGAGTCAAAATAAGACACTCATTGATGTCCTCAATGAAGTCTATGATGAGATTGGTTACTATCTAGAAACTCAAGATTCTCTAGTCTTAGAAGGAGCCTCTGGTGCGACCTTACTACAAGAAGTTATGAATACCTTTAGAAACTTGCGTCCTGAGACCCTAGCAAATGTCGATGTGGTCTATTTTGAAGACTACTTAGCACAGAAGCGCTATGAAGATGAACGTTCCTTTAATATGCCATATCCTGCAGAAAATGTATTGAAATATGGAATGGCCGATGGTTCATGGATTGCCATAAGACCATCAGGCACTGAACCTAAGTGTAAGTTTTATTATTGTGTAAAAGCAAAAACAAAAGAAGATGCTCAAGTGAAATTGAAAGACTATCAAGAAGTTATTCAATCAATCATCGAAGGGGCTTAAGCTTATGGAACTCTTGGATTTATTTCATCAAGGACACACAATTGATGCTCATCATGTCTTTGGTGCTCACTTAACACAAGAAAACGGTATTGATGGTGTCCGCTTTACAGTATGGGCACCCCATGCCAAAAATGTCCAAGTGGTCGGACCTTTTAATCAATGGAATGGAGAATATTCCTATCTATTACCAATCAACGATAAGGGAGTTTATTCTCTATTTGTGCCTCATCTAGGTGAATGGACACTCTATAAATATCGAATTGAATCACAACATGGAATTTGGAAAGAAAAAAGTGACCCTTTTGGTTTCTATCAAGAGAAACGTCCCAAACATTCATCCATTGTCGTCGATCTAGAGAGTTATCAGTGGCAAGATGAAGCTTATTTAGAAAAACGAACCAAGAATTATGATCGACCTATGCATATCTATGAGGTTCATTTAGGATCTTGGCGAAAAAGAGATGATCAGTGGCTCACTTTAAGTGAAATGGCCGACGAACTCATCCCCTATGTTAAAGATAATGGCTTCACACACATAGAACTCATGCCACTCGTCGAACATCCTTTCGATGGTTCATGGGGTTATCAAGTAACAGGATTTTATTCCATTACTTCACGCTATGGAACACCTAATGATTTTAAGGCGTTTATCGATCGTTGTCACCAGGTAGATATTGGGGTCATTATCGATATTGTACCCACACACTTTGTCAAAGATGATAATGGACTACGTGAATTTGACGGACAACCCCTCTTTGAATATCCTAATCCATACGATTCATATAATGAATGGGGAACACTCAACTTTAACTTATGGAAAGAAGAAGTACGAAGTTTTCTAATGTCATCCTTTAGTTTCTGGACAGAGACGTATCATTTTGATGGAATCCGCTTCGATGCGGTCAAGAATATGTTGTATTGGGGTGGTAATAAAGAACGTGGTGAAAACGAAGGAGCCTTAGCCTTCATACGACGTGGTAATTATTATTTATCTCAACGTTATCCTGATGTGATGTTGATAGCAGAAGACTCTAGTGACTTTCACGGGGTCACATCTCCAACTTTCCATATGGGATTAGGCTATGACTATAAGTGGGACTTAGGTTGGATGAACGATACATTGAAATACTATGGTTTAGATCCAATTTATCGAAAACATCCTCACAATCATAATCTGTTAACCTTCAGTATGGCGTACTTTTATTCAGAAAGATTTCTATTACCCTTAAGTCATGATGAAGTCGTACACCTTAAGAAGTCACTTATCAATAAGTTTTGGGGTAGTTATGAACAACGATTCTCACAAATACGAAACTTATTTGGTTACATGATGGCTCATCCTGGAAAGAAACTTAACTTTATGGGTAATGAGTTTGGTGTCATGGATGAATGGGATGAAAAGAAATCCTTAGAATGGGATTTATTAAAATATCCAATGCATCAAAGTTTATTGAGATATGTACGAGATTTAAATTTTATTTATCATCATCACACTAGTTTATTTGAGAAGGATTATGAACATGATGGCTTTAGATGGATTGATGCGGACAATCAAAATCAATCGATTTATTCCTTTGTCCGTGAAAGTGAAACTGAAGCACTAGTAGTCATTTTAAATATGACACCAGCGAGCTATGAACATTACACATTAGGCGTACCTTATGAGGGCGAATATGTGGAATTAATTAATTCAGATAAAGATATCTATAGTGGTTACAATATGTGTAATTATGAAGTATTAAGTAGTTATGAAGGAATGACCCATGGCTTACCCTATCATTTGAATTTACGGATCGCTCCATTTGGGTGCATTTATTTATTAGTAGAAAAGTTGTGATAAAAATACCAAAGTGGAAAACGTTTTCTTTTAGTTTGAAACATGGTAGACTATGTGTGTTAATTTAAGGAGAGAAGTTGTATGTTTAATAACAAGTTTGATTTCAAAAGAGATTTTAGTAACAAAATGGTCGAAATGTACGGTCGTTCTTTAGAACAATCCCATATTACCGAACGCTACATGGTCCTTGGTGAAATGGTCCGTGAATATGCTTCGACTCACTGGAAAGAAAGTAAAGAAAAAGCAGCTCAAGTAGGAGCGAAACAAATGTTCTATTTCTCTATGGAGTTTTTAATGGGACGTATGTTAACAAGTAATTTAATGAACCTAGGTATTTATGACTACGTTAAAACGGGTCTAAGTGAACTAGGCTTTGATATTAATGAACTAGAAGAATTAGAATCCGATGCCGGTTTAGGTAACGGGGGTCTAGGTCGTCTAGCCGCTTGTTTCATGGATTCATTAGCCTCAGAATCACTTCCTGGTAATGGGAT